>NZ_BAAAOS010000031.1:100166-163263 GCF_039530625.1 Kribbella sancticallisti
GGGCAGCAGGCGCTGTGGGGGCCGGGACGCGGGCTGGTGCCAGGGGGGCGGGCGCCGGCGCGGGAGCACTGGAGGCTGCCGCGCCGGATCGCGCCTCGGGTGGTCTCGGGGCCGGGCCGGTGGGGGTCCAGTTGGTGGGGAGGGGTGGGAGTTGGTCGAAGACCTCGGGTGGGTCGGGTTGGGTGGACCAGGGAGTTGTCTGGGGGGCGGGTAGTAGGGCGGTTTGGGCTAGGAGGCGGCCGGCTGCGGCGGCGGAGGAGGGGCGTGCGTCGGGGGTGGTCTCGGTAAGAGCCTGGATCAGCTCAGCGAGGGAGCCTGAGACCGCGGGGAGGGCGCCGGTGTGGTCGGGCCGGATGCCGGTCAGCAGTTCGGCGGCTACTGCTCCGACTGTGTAGAGGTCCTGGCGCGGGTCCGGGTCGGCACCTGCCAGCTGTTCAGGCGCGATGTAGCCGGGAGTGCCGAGGACCGTGCTGTGGCGGGTCATCCGGGGCTCGTCGAGCAGACCGGCCACCCCGAAGTCCGAGAGCCGCAGATGAGGACGCCCGGTACCGGTGGCGTCCAGCAGCAGGTTGGCGGGCTTGAGATCGCGGTGCACGATGCCCGCGGCATGGACCGCCGAGAGCCCGTGCAGCAGTTGATCGAGCAAGACGGCGACGTACGACTCCGGCAGCGGGCCGTGGTCGCCGAGCAAGGTGGCGACGGATCCACCCCGGACCAGGTCCATCGCGAACACGACCTTGTCGTCGTCCGCGGCCCACCCGTGCGGCGCGACCACATGCGGGTGGTCGATCCGCAGCGACTGCTCCCGGACGAACCGCAGCAGCGTCGCCGCGTCGTGCTGCCCGAGCACCTTCGCCGCGACGTACCCCTTCCGCCGCAGGTCCCAGGCCCGCCAGACCGACCCCATCCCGCCGGTGCCGACCAGATCGATCAGCACGTACCGCCCAGCAAACGCTTCCACGAGGCACGAAGGTACCGGTCCACCGGTGCGGCCGATCAGTTAGAGCACCATCGAAGCCCACCCGTTCTGGTCTGGTCCGTTGTTTCGCTGGGCCAGTACTGCCACGACGAGTGAACGGGATCACGTGAATCTCTGATGATCGTCCGTGGGTGCGCGGGCTTTTCCCAGGCTCTGCGCACCCACGGGCTTTGCTCAGGTCGACCGGAGCGTGCGCATCTTCGCCCGCGCGCCGCATCTGTTCATCGAGCACCAGCGGCGGCGGTGGCTGCGACTGGTGTCGACGAAGAGCAGCGTGCAGGTGGGGTCTTCACAGTCGCGGATCAGCGCCGCGTCGGGACCGGTGAGCAGATCGATCCCGTCCCGCGCGACCACAGCCAGTACTGCGCTCGCCGGCGCGGCCGAGTCCTTCCGGTAGATCGTCCCCGACCGCAGTCCCAACGACGGAGCAGCCGTCTCAACCGAGGCGAACTCGTTCACGACAGCCACGTCCACAGGCCGAGCCGGATCATCCCCTAGCGTCGACAACACCAAGGAATACAGCGCTTCCCGCAGCCGCCGAGCCGCCTCCAAGTCCGCGTCGTCGGCGATGGAACGGCCGAGACCGGCCTCCTCGGACCAGCGAGCCAGATCGTCCGCGGTCTGCAACCGCTCGATGTCCGCGGACCCCCGCTTGCCGACCGTGCCGACGAAGTCGAGGGCGTGGCGTCCACTGATGAACGGGAACGTCAGCAGGTCAACGGCCACGCGCACTCGCCAGTTCGTACAGGACGTCGTTGAGTGGCGTTGGTACTCCGGCCTCGCGGCCGAGACGGACGATGGCGCCGGTCCATGCTTCCAGTTCGGACGGCTTGCGCGCGATCAGGTCGCGCTGCAGCGAGGTGGTCCCCGCCGGCGGCAGGCTGTCGAGGAAGGCCATCGTCGTGTCGACACTGTCGGCGGGCAACTGGACACCCCGGGCCGCGGCGACCCGCTGGATCTCGCCCATGCTGTCGAGGATCAACTGGCGAGTGCCCGGCAGGGTCCGAAGTACGCCGAAGGGGGCGTCGGCGAGCGTCGCGATCGCGCCCACCGAGCCGAGGGCGAGGAACTTCTTCCACAGCGCGGCCCAGATGTCGGAGGAGACGGAAGCGATCAGCCCGGAGCCATCCAAGGCGTCGCGCAGCCGCTCGACCCGCGGGCTCGACTGGCTGTCCCACTCGGCGAACGTCAACTTCCCGCCGCCACCGATCTGGCGCACCCGCCCCGGCCCGTCGAGGAACGCGATCACCTCGACCGCTCCCGGAATCACCGCCTCCCGGCCGACCACGTCGGCGACCTGCTGAGGAGCCTCGACCCCGTTCTGGGTGGTGACCACCGCGGTGCCGGCGCCGATCAGCGGCTTCAGCGACGCGATCGCGGGCTCGAGTTGCCACGTCTTCACACCCAGCAGCACATAGTCGACCTCGCCGATCTCCCCGGTGTCATCGGTGGCCCGGACCGTCTCCAGAGAGAAGTCTCCCGCCACGCTCTCCACCACCAGACCGTCCCGCCGCAGCGCCGCCAGATGATCGCCCCGGGCAACAAAACTCACCTCATGCCCGGCCGCGGCCAGCCGCCCACCGAAGTACCCACCAACGCCACCAGTCCCCAGCACCGCGAAAGTCGTCATCCCCGCATGTTACCGATCAACCCGGTAACAGCAACATCTCAGGGCTCCGGGGAATCAGCGGGTCCAGGATGTGACCCAGATCCTGGCGGGATTGCTCGGGCGTGGCACACTTCAAGTACGAGTGAACCCACTCGCGTGCTCCGGGGTCGGTGTAATTCCGAACCGGCGGTGATAGTCCGCGACCCGGCCGTAGCAACATCTCGGCCGGTTGACCTGGTGGAATTCCAGGACCGACGGTGAAAGTCCGGATGGGAGGCGCACGCGATCGGCGGGTGTGCTCCGCCTGCGCGTGGCGTGGGTGGGGGACGCACGCGTCGGTTGCCATGGCGCTGGTCATTTCTCGGGACGCGTCCGTGACAACGAGGGACCGTCAGTGAAGAACGCTTCGCCGATCGACGTCGCCTGGATGCGGCGTGCCGTCGACCTCGCCGCCCGCGGCCTCGGCAGCACCCATCCGAACCCGGTGGTCGGTTGTGTCATCACCGCCCGGGACGGGCATCCCGTCGGCGAGGGATTCCACGCCCGCAGCGGCGGCCCGCACGCCGAGGTCGAGGCGCTTCGGATGGCCGGCGACCGCGCCCGCGGCGGTACGGCGTACGTGACGCTGGAGCCGTGCAACCACACCGGCCGGACCGGGCCCTGTGTCGACGCCTTGATCGCGGCGGGTGTCGCCCGCGTCGTGTACGCCGTACCGGATCCGAACCGGCTTGCGGCGGGTGGCGCCGAGAAGCTGCGGGCCAAGGACATCGTCGTCGAGCAAGGCGTGCTCGAGGCTGAGGCCGAGGCGGTCAACCACGTCTGGCTGCACAGCGTCCGGGTGGGCCGCCCGTTCGTCACCTGGAAGTTCGCCACCACCCTCGACGGCCGCAGCGCGGCGCCGGACCGGTCGAGCAAGTGGATCACCGGCGAGGCCGCGCGCGCCGACGTGCACCGGAAGCGGGCCGAGTGCGACGCGATCGCGGTCGGCACCCAGACCGTGCTGACCGACGATCCGGAGCTGACCGCCCGGGACGAGCAGAACCGGCCGACAGTCCGCCAACCGCTCCGCGTCGTCGTCGGCGACCGCGACATCCCGGCGACCGCCCGGGTCCGCAACGACCGGGCCGAGACGCTGCTGCTCCCGACGCACGATCCCGCCGAGGTACTGCGCCAGCTGGACGACCGCCAGATCCGGCACCTCTGGCTCGAGGGCGGCCCGACCCTCGCGGCCGCGTTCCTGCGCGCCGGCCTGGTCGACCAGGTGGTCGCGTACGTCGCGCCGGCGCTGCTCGGCTCCGGCTTCTCCGCCGTCGGGGACCTGGGCGCGGAATCTATCGGCCAGCTCCGGCGCTTCACCCTTGCGGACGTCACTCGTCTCGGCGACGACGTCCGGCTCACGCTCACCCCGCACAGGAAGGCCTGACCATGTTCACCGGAATCGTCGAAGAGCTCGGCACCGTCGAGGCGCTCGACCTGCTGGAAGGTGACGCCGCCCGGCTCACCATCCGAGGCCCGAAGGTGACCGAGGACGCCGGCCACGGCGACTCGATCTCGGTGAACGGCTGTTGCCTGACGGTGGTCGGCACCGGCGACGGCACCTTCACCGCGGACGTGATGCGCGAGACGCTGCAGCGCACCAGCCTCGGCAGCGCCACCAAGGGCGCCACGGTGAACCTGGAGCGCGCTGTCACCGCCCACGCGAGGCTCGGCGGCCACATCGTCCAGGGACACGTCGACGGCGTCGGCACGATCGCGAGCCGCGAACCGGCCGAGCACTGGGAGCTGGTCCGGATCGCGGCCGCCCCGGAGCTGCTCAGGTACGTCGCCGAGAAGGGCTCGATCGCGGTCGACGGGGTCTCCCTGACCGTGACGGACGTCGACGACAGCACCGGGACGTTCGGTATCAGCCTAATCCCCACCACTCTCGAGCTGACCGTGCTCGGGCGCAACAAAGTCGGCGACACCGTGAACCTCGAGGTCGACGTCATCGCGAAGTACGTAGAGCGCTTGCTGGTTGGAGGCAAGGAATGAACTTCTTCGACTGGTTGCTGCACGAGCAGGTGACCATCGCCGGCTCGCCGGTCCTGGTCCGAGAGATCGTCGGCAACGTCTTCGGGCTCGGCAGCGCGCTGTTCGGGATGCGCCGGCTGGTCGCGGCCTGGCCCGTCGGCATCATCGGCAACGTCTTGCTGTTCACCGTGTTCGTCGGCGGGCTGTTCGACACCCCGCAGGACAAGGACCTGTGGGGTCAGGCCGGACGGCAGATCTTCTTCGCGCTGGTCAGCCTGTACGGGTGGTACCGCTGGTACCAGACCCGCCACGGCGGCGCGTCCACCGGCGTGAACCCGCGCTGGGCGACCACGAGAGAGCGCATCGAGTTGCTCGGCGCCGCAGTGGTCCTCTACGCGATCGCCTACCCGGTGCTGAAGGCGCTGGGCTCCTGGGGACCGCAGTGGGACGCCTGGATTCTGACCGGTTCGATCCTGGCCACGTACGGCATGGCCCGTGGCTTCGTGGAGTTCTGGCTGATCTGGATCGCGGTGGACGTCGTCGGCGTACCGCTGCTCGTGCAGGCCAAGTTCTACCCGTCGGCTGCCATGTACGTCGTCTACGGGCTGTTCTGTGTCATCGGATTCGTCGCCTGGTGGCGGATCCAGAATCGCGCGTCGGCGACAACGTCCACGCCTGAGCCAGTGGTGGTGGGCTGATCATGGGTGAAGTACTCAAGCTGGACACGATCGAGCATGCGATCGACGAGATCCGCGCCGGCCGGCCGGTCATCGTGGTGGACGACGAGGACCGCGAGAACGAGGGCGACCTCATCTTCGCGGCCTCCAAGGCGACGCCGGAACTCCTGGCATTCCTGATCCGCTACAGCTCCGGTGTCGTCTGCGTACCGATGGAGGCGGCCGAGCTCGACCGGCTCGGCATCCCGTTGATGACCCCGAACAACCGCGAGAAACTTCGGACGGCTTACACGATCTCTGTCGACGCGCGGGACAACATCGCCACCGGGATCTCGGCGGCGGACCGGGCCAGGACGATCAAGGTGCTCGCCGACTCGGCCAGCGAACCGTACGACCTGGTCCAGCCCGGGCACATCTTCCCCCTGCGCGCTCGCGAGGGCGGCGTCCTGGTCCGGCCGGGACACACGGAGGCTTCGATCGACCTGGCGCGGCTCGCGGGACTGACACCGGCCGCGGTGATCTCCGAACTGGTGAACGACGACGGCACGATGAAGCGCGGCGGGGACCTGCGCGAATTCGCCGACGAGCACAGCCTGGTGCTGGTCTCGATCGCGGACCTGATCCGCTACCGGCGCCGGACCGAGAGCCAGATTCAGCGGGTGGCCACCACCACGCTGCCGACTCAGTACGGCGATTTCGTTGCCCACGGCTACCGGAACACCGTCGACGGGTCCGAGCAACTGGCTCTGGTCCGCGGTGAGATCGGGGATGGCCCGACGCTGGTCCGGCTGCACTCCGAGTGCCTGACGGGTGACGTCTTCGGCTCGCTGCGCTGCGACTGTGGTCCGCAACTGGACGAGGCGATGCGCCAGGTCGCGGCCGAGGGCGGCGTCGTGGTCTACCAGCGCGGCCACGAGGGCCGTGGGATCGGCCTCCTGCACAAGCTGCAGGCGTACGCGCTCCAGGACACGGGCCGCGACACGGTCGACGCGAACCTCGACCTCGGCCTGCCGGCCGACGCTCGGGACTACGGCACGGGCGCGCAGATCCTGGCCGACCTGGGGTTCACCTCGGTGAAGCTGCTGACGAACAACCCGGACAAGCTGTCCGGCGTCCAGGGCTACGGCATCGACGTGGTCGAGCGCCGGGGCATCTCGATCGATCCGACCGAACACAACCTGCGGTACCTGCGGACCAAGCGTGACCGGATGGGTCACCACCTGCCCACCGGTACTGACGAGAACGGAGCCGGCTGATGTCGGGCAGTGGAGCACCCACCATCGAGATCCCGCGCGCTGAGGGCGTCCGGGTCGCGGTCATCGCGGCCCAGTGGCACCCGAAGGTGACCGACGCCCTGGTCGCCGGGGCCGAGCGGGCCCTGACCGAGTCCGGCGTCACCGACTACAAGGTGGTCCGGGTCCCGGGGTCGTTCGAGCTTCCGGTCGCCGCACTGCACGCGGCCAAGGGCGGGTACGACGCGGTGGTCGCGCTGGGCGTGGTCATCCGCGGGGACACGCCGCACTTCGAGTACGTCTGCCAGGCCGCGACCGACGGGCTGATGCGGGTTGCCACGGACACCGGAGTACCGGTCGGGTTCGGGCTGCTCACCTGCGACAACGACCCGCAGGCGCTGGACCGGGCGGGCCTGCCGGACAGCCGCGAGGACAAGGGCTACGAGTCGGCTCAAGCGGCCTTGTCCACCCTGCTCGCGACCCGCGCACTCTGAAGGAGAACGCCGCGGGGCCACGCGACGTGGCCCGGCGGCGGAAAGGGTTCAGCGGCTGACGACGGTCTCGCTGTGCATCCGCGAGAGCTTGTCGGGGTTGCGCACGTAGTAGAAGCCGGTGACGAGGCCGTCGTCGAAGCGCATCGCCATCACACCGTCGAGCTCGCCGTCCAGCCGGACAGCCAGAGCCGGGCAGCCGTTCACCTGCACCGGCTCGACCGACAGCTGAGCACCCACCCGGTGGAAGCCGGCCGTCAGCAGGCGAGCCACCTTGTCCGCCCCCATGATCGGTCGCGGCACGGCTTGCTTGACTCCGCCGCCGTCACCCAGGAGCACCACGTCCGGCGCGAGCAGGTCGAGCAGGCTCTGCAGGTCGCCCGTCTCGACCGCCCGCTGGAACGCCTCGAGCGCACCCTTGGCCTGGGCCGGGGAAGTCACTCCGCGCGGCCGCCGCGCGCCGACGTGGTTACGCGCCCGGTGGGCGATCTGGCGGACCGTGGCCGGCGTCTTGTCGACGGCCTCGGCGATCTCGTCGTACCCCAGAGCGAAGACCTCGCGGAGCACGAACACCGCCCGCTCGGTCGGCGTGAGGGTTTCCAGCACCAGCAGCATCGCCATCGAGACGCTCTCGGCCAGTTCGACGTCGTCGGCCACGTCGGGCGCGGTCAGCAGCGGCTCGGGCAGCCAGGAACCGACGTACGACTCCCTGCGCCGGCCAAGCGTGCGTAGCCGGGTGAGCGCCTGGCGGGTGGTGATCCGGACCAGGTAGGCCCGCTGGTCCCGCACCGTGGCGAGATCGACGTCCGCCCAGCGCAGCCAGGTCTCCTGCAGTACGTCCTCGGCGTCGGCGGCCGAGCTGAGCATCTCGTAGGCGACGGTGAAGAGCAGGTTGCGGTGGGCAACGAAAGCCGCGGTGGCGGAGTCGGTGCGGTCGCTCATCGGTGGCTCCTGTCTGTTCGCTCTCGACTGTGGCACACGCACAAGACGCCGGTTCCCGGTCCGCTGTGACATCTCCGCCCGGTGGTGTACGTCACGTAGCCGGACCGTCACAAGCATCGACCGGCGAGCGCCTTGTGTCCGACAGCCACGACAACAAGGAGAACATGATGGAAGCTCGCATGAACCTGATGGCCAACCCGGTCGCGGCCAAGATCCTGAAATACCTCCACTCGGCGGGCAAGGAGATCAAGGGCTCGACGCTGCCCGTGGCGACGCAGCACCTGGTGACGCTCCGGGCCAGTCAGATCAACGGCTGCGCGGTCTGCACCGACATGCACAGCAAGGACGCCGCCCACGCCGGGGACTCCGCCACCCGCATCAATCTGGTCGCGGCCTGGCGGGAGGCGCCTCAGTTCAGTGACGCCGAGCGTGCGGCGCTGGAGCTGACGGAACAGGCCACCCGGATCGCCGACGCTGCCGGCGGTGTGACGGAGGAGGCCTGGCTGGACGCCGCCAAGCACTACGACGAGGACCAACTCGCCGCCTTGGTGTGCCTGATCGCGTTCATCAACACGGCCAACCGGCTGAACGTCGCCGTGCAGCAGCCCGTCGGCGACTACCAGCCCGGCCAGTTCGGCTGAAACAGCAAGCCCCGGCCCTTCCCCCCTTCGCGGTGGGGGAAGGGCCAGGATGTCTTCACGCCGTGCGCGTGTGGGTCATCTTCCAGTTCGGCACCCAGGTCTGGCCGCCGTCGGTGGAGAAGAACTGCTCCCAGGAGGCCTGGTCGGTGCCGGGCGTCCACAGGAAGCGGACGTCGATCGGTTGGCCCTCCCACTCGTCCGGGCCTTCGAAGATCCCCAGGCCGTCGGCGCCGAAGGAACCCCGCACCGGAGTCTCCAGCTTCCCGCGCAGGCTGTTGATCCAGTGGATCGACCAACGCTTCGTCTCCGGGTTGAACAGCCGCAGCGTCGCGCCCCGGAAGCCCTCGGTCGGGAACCAGCCCTCATCGAAGCTGATCGCGCCGTCGAAGTAGCTGTAGACCTTCATGGTGGCGGGCACCTCGTACCACTGCGCCGGCTCGCCCAGGGCCGGCTTGCGGCGCTCGTTGTGGATGTCCCACTCACCGACCAGGAAGTCGAAGTCGCCGGTCGGCTTGGGCAGGTCGACCCGCGGCGGCTCGGTGTCGCGCCGGGTGAAGTCCATCGTCCAGTTGACCTCCCACGTCTCGCCGCCGTCGTCGGAGAAGGACTGCTCCCAGTGCGCGGTGGTCTCGGTGATGTCGGACCAGGCGTAGCTGACCAGGATCTTCCGGCCGTCGAGTACCTCCTCACCGACCAGCCAGCAGGACCCGTCCTGCCAGCCGCCCTTCACGGGTGGCTGGACCTCCATCGTCTTGCTGCTGATCCAGTAGATCGTCCAGTCCTTGCTCACCGGGTCGAACAGCCGCACCGACATCCCGTACGAGCCCTTGGTCGGGAACTGCATCTCGTCGATGCTGATCGCCCCGTCGAAGTGGGTCCGGGCGCTGCAGGTGCCGTCGAACTCCTGCCAGTCGTCGCTGCCGACGAAGACCTTGGTCAGCGTCCGGTGCCGGACGTCGAAGTGGCCGTTCAGGAAGTCGAAGTCGCCGGTTTCTTTGGTCCAAGTCGTCATGGGACCAGCCTGGCGGCTATACCTGACAGCGAGTGGCAGTGTTTGGCGCTAACCTCGAAGCATGCGTTCGAGCCGGCTGTTGCAGATCCTGTTGCTGCTGCAGACGCGCCGTCAGTTGACCGCCCGTGAACTGGCCGAGGAGCTCGAGGTCTCGCTGCGCACGATCTACCGCGATGTCGACGCGCTCGCCGCCGCCGGCGTCCCGGTGTACGCCGACCAGGGCCGCGCCGGGGGCTACCGCCTGGTCGACGGCTATCGCACCAAGCTCACCGGGCTCACCGAGGGGGAGGCGGCCGCTCTCTTCCTGGTCGGTATGCCCGGTCCCGCGGCCGCGCTCGGGCTCACCGAGCAGACGAGTGCGGCCGAGCTCAAGCTGCTGGCCGCGCTCGCGCCCGATCAGCGGGATCGCGCCGGGCGACTGAAGAACCGGTTCCACCTCGACATGCCCGCGTGGTACCGCGAGGCCGAGACTTCGCCGTACCTGGCCGCGGTGGCCGAGGCGGTCCTGCAAGACCGGCGGATCAAGGTGCTCTACCGACGCTGGGAAGCGCCCCGCGAGGTGGAACGCACGCTCGAGCCGTACGGGCTCGTCCTCAAACACGGCAGCTGGTACGTCGTCGCGGCCGCGCCCGGGGGTGTCCGCACGTACCGCGTCTCGAACATCCTGCAACTGGCTCCCACCGACGAGGAGTTCAGCCGCCCGGCCGACTTCGACCTCGCCCGGCACTGGCAGGAGCATCTGGACCAGTTCGAGCGACGCCGCATCACCGGCCAGGCGGTGGTTCGGATCTCAGCGCCGCTGGTGGCCCGGCTGGCGGATCTCTCGGCGGCGGTGCTGCTCAAGGCGATCGCCGACACCGGCGCCGGACCGGCCGACGACGGCAGCGTCACGGTCGCGGTACCGATCGAGTCCCTCGGCAACGCCGCCGCCCAGTTCATCCGCTACGGCGACCTGCTGGAGGTTCTCGAACCGGCGGAACTGCGCGATGAACTGGCCCGCCTCGCGCGCTCCCTGCTGGAGCTCTACGCGGACGGGCCGCAGCCCACCTGACCGCCTCAGCGGTCGCGACGGTCGAGCTCGCCTTCGGCCTCGATCCGCTCCTTGCGCACGTCCTCCGAGATCGTCTCCTGGTCCACCTCGGTCTCGGTTGACAACCGCACCCGCTCCACCGGTTCGGTGCGCTTCTCCACCACCGGAGTCTCCTGGTGGAGCACCACCTCGTGCTCCTCCTCGGACAGGTCCGCCCCGGACATCGCCTGGTCGACGTTGCCGTCGGTGATCGGTTCGCGTTCCACCACCGCGCGCTCCCGGCGTACCGGCACGGTCTGCTGCACCTCCTCGGTCACCACGTACTTGCGCAGCCGCGCCCGGCCCGCCTCCTGCTGCTGCGTGCCGACGGAGAGCCGCTCCTCCGACCGCGTCATCGCCTCGTCCGTCTCGGGCCCGGAGACATCCTCACCCTCGGAGTGCCGGCCGTTGCCCGACGAGTACGCCATCCCGTAGTAGTCGTAGAGAGTCTGCTCCTCGTCGGGGCTCAAGTGCCCGGAGTCCGGCTTGATGTTCGGCGCGCCCTTGATCCGGTCCTTGTCGTACGGCAGCACCAGCCGGTCGTTCTCGTACGACGCCTCGGCGATCGGCACCAGCGACGTGTTCATCCCGAACAGCCCGGTGTGTACCGCGACGAACTCGGGCCGGCCGGTGTCGTCGTCCAGGTAGACCTCGTCGGCCCGCCCGATCTTGTCGCCCGCCGGATCGTACGCGTCGCTGCCGATCACGTCTCTGACTTGCTCGTTGGTGAGCATCCTGCACCTCCTGGGTCGGAAGCGGACGCGGTACCCCCGGATCACCCCGCTATCCCTGCCAGGCCGGAGAAATCTTGTGCAGTTGGCGATTCCTAGAGCTGAGTACTGGCGGCGGTCACCAGATGATGCGGTACCGCATACCGAGTGTGGCCCTGGTAGCCGGTGACGGAGTGGGCTGCGGTCAACGAGTTGAGCAAGGCCTCTTCGACCGCTTCGGTGGTCGCTTGGAACACCCCGCGTAGTTCACCTTCGTCGAAGGCTGCCGATCGCGTCGTGCTGAAGGCGATCGCGTAGTCGCCGCTGCCGGGGGCGAAGTCGGAGCCCACCCTGCCCATCGCGAACACCGCGCGTCGGGCCACCCGCCCGAGTTGCCGGGCGTCGAGCGGGAGATCGGTCGCGACGACGATCATGCACGAGTTGCCACCAGGTTCCCCGACCGCCTCGGTCGCCGGAATCGGCGTGCCGAGCACGGTCAGGGTCCCCGAGAAGTTCGCCTGCACCAGGACCCCCAGCACGCCGCCGTTGCTCAGTCGGCGGGACGCGGTGCCGATGCCCGCTTTGAAACCCAGGGCACAGGTGCCCGTACCGGCGCCGGCGCAACCTTCGGCCGGGAGGTCGGCAGAGGCGGAGTCGAGGGCGGCGACGACGTGCTCGGGGGTGATCGGGCGGCGCCGGATGTCGGACAGGAAGCCGTCGTTGGTCTCGCCGACCACCGGGTTGAGGCTGGTCGCCGCCGGGTCACGGTCGAGCAGCCAGGTCAGCAGCGCGTCGGCGACCCGGAAGACCGACAGCGTGCCGGTGAGCAGGATCGGCGTCTCGATCACGCCGAGTTCGTCGACCTGGGTGGAGCCGACCAGCTTCCCGTACCCGTTGCCGACCGCAACCGCCGCGGGCAGCCCGCGATAGTCGGCGGGCACGATCGCCGTCACCCCGGTGTGCAGGTCGGCGCCGTCGTCGATCGTGGTCTGGCCGACCCGCACGCCGGGCACGTCGGTGATCGCGTTCAGCGGGCCGGTCGGGAGGGTGCCGATCAGGACGCCGAGGTCACGAGCACGGGCCGGCGGCTGAGAAGGAGGCATGGGGGGAAGATTAGGCGTTCTCGCCGGGCGGATGGTCGAGAAAGTTGCCGGATGCTGCTGGGGGACTGCTTCTATCCGCCGCCGTTCCACTGCGCGAGGAGGGCGACGAACTGGATTTCGGGATCGTGAAACGGCTGCTCACCGAGCGTCACGCCTGGTACGGCGACGCCCACTCGGCGCCCCGGAGCCTGCGCGTGGCCCGGCGGGAAGGTCCGGAGAGCGAGACCTGAGCGCAACCTCCCGGCCGCCGACCTCTAGGCTGAGCCTGCGATGAAGACCTTTGACGAACTGTTCGCCGAGCTGGGCGAGAAGGCGCTGACCCGACCGGAGGGCTCCGGCACGGTGGCCGCGCTGGACGCCGGCGTGCACACGATCGGCAAGAAGCTGGTCGAGGAGGCCGCCGAGTCCTGGATGGCCGCCGAGCACGAAGGCAAGGAACGGGCCGCGGAGGAGCTGAGCCAGCTGCTCTACCACGCTCAGGTGATGATGCACGCGCTGGGCCTGAGCCTCGACGACGTGTACCGACATCTGTAGGAGTCCCGACAGATCACCCGGTTCACCTCTACAGATTGGCCGTTTCATGCTGCGCGTCGCAGTACCGAACAAGGGCTCGCTGAGCGAGGCCGCGACATCCATCCTGAGCGAGGCCGGCTACCGGCAGCGCCGGACCACCAAGGACCTGTCTTTGACCGACCCCGACAACGGGGTCGAGTTCTACTACCTGCGCCCGCGCGACATCGCCGTGTACGTCGGCGAGGGCACCCTCGACGTCGGCATCTCCGGGCGTGACCTGGTGCTCGACTCGCACGCCGCCGCCGACACCATCCTGGAGCTGGGCTTCGGCGGCTCGACCTTCCGGTTCGCCGGCCGGCCGGGCGTCGCGCAGTCGGTGAAGGACCTGGAGGGCAAGCGGATCGCCACCTCGTTCGCCGGCATCCTCAGCGACCACCTCGAGGAGAACGGCGTCAACGCCGCCGTGGTGAAGCTGGACGGCGCGGTCGAGTCCGCGGTCCAGCTCGGTGTCGCCGACGTGATCGCCGACGTCGTCGAGACCGGTACGACGCTGCGCCAGGCCGGGCTCGAGGTGTTCGGCGACGTGATCCTCAAGTCCGAGGCCGTGCTGATCAAGCGGAACGGGGTCGACCACCCCGCCGGGCTGGAGCAGTTGGTCCGCCGGCTGGAGGGCGTCCTGGTCGCGCGCAACTACGTGATGATGGACTACGACATCCGCGCCGAGGCGGTCGAGGCGGCGAACGCGGTCGCGCCCGGCCTCGAGTCGCCGACGGTGTCGCCGCTTCATCGGGAAGGCTGGGTCGCCGTCCGGGTGATGGTGCTCCGAGCCGACGCACAGCGGATCATGGACCAGCTCTGGGAGGTCGGCGCGCGCGCGATCCTGACGACGGACATCCACGCGTGCCGGATCTGAGCGTGACCACCTCGAAGGCGCTGTGGACCTTCCATCCCTGGATCATCGCGATGATGGCCGGCGCGATGGGACTGTCGATCGTCGCCATCTTCGGGGTGATCTGGTTCCGGCTGTCCGACGATGCCCGGGACACCTTCACCCTGTTCCAGCGGCTCACCCTGCTGGCCTTCTTCGGCACGGTCCTCTGGCTGCTCTACCGGATGGGGACGGTCCGCGTCACGGCGTACGACGACGGGCTGCGGATCCGCAACGTGTTCAAGAGCTACCGCTTCGACTGGACCGACGTGAAGGCGCTGCGGTTCCGCGCCGGTGACCCGTGGCTCCAGCTGTTCGATGCCGAAGGCAACCGCCTGGGCGTGCTCGCGGTGCAGGCGTCCGAAGGGGAGCGGGCCGGCAAAGCCGCCAAGGAACTGGCGGCCGTGGCCCGCTCGCACGGCGCCGGCTAGACGCTCACCCGGAAACTGGTGGTGTGCTCGTCCCCAGGGGCGAGCACGACCAGGTCGTCGCCGGTCTTGAACGCGTCGGGCGGGCACGTCATCGGTTCCACCGCGAGGCCGACCCGGTCGAGCGCGTTGGCCGTGTAGAGCTGCATCCACTTGGTGTCGCTGGTCAGGCGGGCGGTGTTGCCGGTGGCGGGATCGGTCAGCCGCACCTCCCAACTGCGCGGCAACCCGGTGAACGCGTTGTCGATGTCGAGATCCTGCACCAGCCGCGCCTGGCTGAAGTCGTACTGCGAATCGGCGACCGGCGCGAGTCCGATCGGGCTCAGCCGGTCCGGGGTCACCTCGAGCCAGTGGTCGGCCGTGAACTCCAGTTCGCACTCGTCGATCCGGCGGCCGACCGTCAGGTACGGATGCGTGCCGTACCCGTACGGCGCCTCGTCGGCGCCGACGTTCTTCGCCCGGGCGGTGACGGTCAAGCCGTTGGAAGCGTCGAGGTGGTAGCCGAGGCTCAGGTCGAGCTGGTGCGGATAACCCGGCTGACCGTGCAACCGGTAGGCGACCTCGACGACCGACTCGTCGGTGCCGTCGTCCACCCGCTCCCAGTTCGCCCAGCGGGTCAGGCCGTGGATCGCGTTGGACCGGGTGGGCTCACTCAGGTGGAGTTGCTGGTCGACGCCGCGGAAGGTGTACTTCCCGTCGGTGACCCGGTTCGGCCACGGGAACAGGTGCTGGCCGATCCCGGCCCGGGCCGGCTCGTTCTCGGGATACCCGACGAGCACCTCGCGGCCGTCGTGCGAGAGCCCGCGGAGTCCTCCGCCGACGCTCACCACGGTTCCGGAGTACGCGCCGGACCTGATCGTCCACTGTTCCCCTGAAGGCAAGATCATGCCTCCATCCTTTCAGGAGGCGGCCCTTCAGGAGGCGGCGGAGTCGTGGGTGAGGTTGATCGACTTGACGATGAGTTCGGTGTCTGGGGAGTGCGGGACGGCCGGGTCGCCGTCGACGATCACCTGGGCCCGCTCACGGGTGTGCTCGACGGCGAAGTGGTCGCGCTCCCAGCGCATCCACTCCAGCCACTGGTCGCGCAGCGCCTCGCCGTCGCGTTCGATGCCGCGGTGCATCCGGACCTCGTTGCTGGTCTCGATCCACACCTGCAGCGACTGCCAGGGCTCGGCGTCCCGGTCGCAGGAGGTGACGCCGTCGACGATCAGCAGGTCGAGGGTGACCGGCACCACGTGCAACTCGGCGTACGCGCCGGTCTTCCAGTCGTACCGGCGGTAGCGGCCTTCGCGGCCGTCAGCCAGGCGCTTCAGCACGTGGTCCCGCAGCAGGCCGAAACCGCGCACCGCGCCGTCCCAGCCGTCGTACAGGTCGTCCATGCGGAGCACCAGGGTGTGCAGGCCGCGCGCCTCCGCACGCGCGGCGAAGCGGTCGGCCAAGGTGCTCTTCCCGGATCCGGCCGGGCCGTCGATGCTGATCAGCCTGGTCCGGCCGAGCCGGGCAGGGGTGGACAGCGCGTGGTCCAGCAGGCTGTCGATGGTCAGGGGGTCGCTGGTCAGGCGTTCAGTTGATGCCATGGCGTTTAAGGATGTCCTCGATCTCGTCGAACTCCGACGACTCCTGGCCCTTCGCCGCCTTGGGGGCCTTCGCGGGCTTGCTCTGCTTGTCCTGCTTCGACGGCGTGACGCTGGCGGGCGGCGGTCCGGAGGCGGTCAGTTCTCCGAGCGCGTCAGTGGCCGGCTTGGGCTTGGCGGTCTTCTCCGGAGCGTCGCCGCGGCGGGCCTTGGCGACGCCGGAGACCACGTAGAGCACGACCGAGACGCCGAACAGCGCCACGCCGGCCCAGACGGTGGGGGAGAAGATCAGGTGCGCGACCCAACTCGTGACGCTCTTCACCACGTCCCAGAGCAGCTCGAGCAGTCCGGTCATGTACAGCGAGACCGGAAGCAGCGACCAGGCCACGCCGCGGACGCCCGAAGCGAGTCCGCGGCGCCGCCAGGCGGCCCACGAACCGATCAGGCCGAGCAGCGTGAGGCCGACGCAGAACGGCAGCAGCGACAGATCATTGAAGTCAGGCACATACCCAGGCTTGCACAGATAAGCCACGATCCAAGAGGGGAACAGCCCTGGTACCACCCTGAAACGCCCCTCCGGGGACAATGACGGGGTGCAACCAGAACGCCGCCTGGCCTTTACCGGATTCGACCACGACGACGGGTCGGCCGATCCCGCCCTGAGCCAGGCGCTGCAGGCGGGGAACCAGGGCGCGATCCTGGCCGCGCTGACCAAGGCCCGGCTGCTGGTGCCGGTGGTGGCGATGCTGGGCGAGGTCGAGTACGACGAACGCGGGCTGGCGCACGACAAGACCTCCGACATGGCCGTGGCGTTGCTGCAGGGCCAGGACGGCCGGAACGCGCTGCTCGCGTTCACAAGCACGGAGAGCCTGGCCCGGTGGAGTCCGGAGGCGCGGCCGATGCCCGCCCAGTCACAGTTGGTAGCCACCGCCGCGATCCAGGAAGGCGCCGCCGCCATCGTCCTCGACGTGGCCGGGCCGGCGCCCGCAGTACTGGAGACGGACGACGTACGGCGCCTGGCCGCCGGCCTGCAGGTGGTTCGCCTGGAGGACGGCGACTACGCCTGGGTCTCAACCGAGGAGTGACCCGACCGCGTCCAGGTCTTGATCGATCGAGGCTAGGGCAGTGCGATCCGGACCGGGCCTTGCTCGCGGGCGGCGACCCACTCGAGGTGGAACGAGCTGCCGGGGGCGATCTCCGCGCGGCGGTGTGGTTCGGTGCGGAGGTTCAGCGGCGCGGTGAGCGTGGTGGCGGGCTGTGTCTGGACGCCGTTCGCGCGGACCTCGGCGATCACGTCGGCCAGCGCCTGCGCCGCGGGCTTGCGCTGGTGGTCGACGGTGAACAACCCGAGGTCGTACTCCCGGTCCGGGAAGTCGAGCAACCGCCGGTCGATGTCGTGCGACGACCACCAGGTGACACCCCAGAGCGCGGGGTTGTGCACGACCAACTCGACCGTACGGCGGACGAACTCGGCCTGCAGGTCCAGCGGGATGTCAGGACCCGGTACGCCGATCTCCTGCAGCCAGACGGGTCGCGACGGGTCCAGCGAGGTGGCTGCCGCCAGCTCGACCAGGTAGTCCGCATGCGTGAGCGTGGCCGGGCCGAGCGGGCCGTCCACTCGTGAGACCCCGTTGAACACCCACGAGTGGACAGTGCTCAGCTCGCCCAGATCGACCACGTCCACCGGGTGGAACGGGTGGTCCGGCTTGTACCAGGCGTCGTCGAACACCGAGTGCAGCGCGAGCACCTCGGGTGCCGCCTTCTTCACCGCGACGAGCAGGTCCTGGGCCCAGCTGGTCGAGCTCGCGGGGGTCGTCGAGCTGTCCGGCCACAGGTTGTTCACCTCGTTCCCGAGGGTGATCGCGAAGACGTTCGGCCGACTGGCGACCGCGCCCGCCACCGCCTCGACGTACGCCGTCAGTCCGTCGCGGACGAGGTCGCTCTCGAACAGGCTGCCGCGGTGCCAGGTGAGCACCCACGACGGCAGGAAGTCGAAGCTCGACAGGTGTCCCTGGATCAGGTCCACCGCGACGGCCAGGCCGTTCTCGGCCGCCGCGTCGATCAGGTCGAGCAGGTCCTCGATCGCGCGCTCGCGGATGATCGCCCGGTTCGGCTGGATCCAGGGCCAGATCGGGAACACCCGGACGTGGTCGAGGCCGAGCCCGGCCAGGTCCGCCAGGTCGCGGCGGGTGGCGGCGGGGTCGTAGTCGAGCCAGCTGTAGAACCAGCCCTGGGACGGGACGTAGTTCGCACCGAACCGGGGCGTGGCGGGATCCGAGAGCATGACAGGGATGCTAAATCGGTTTAGCGAATTATGCCAGCCGGGGTCAGTGGGTCGCCGGGGGAGCGGTGGACTCGCGAACCGTCAGCACCGGGTCGGCGGTGCGCAGGTTGATCACCTTGGCCGGGTCCGCGACCACCTCGAGCAGCACCTCGGCCGCCTGCCGGCCGAACTCGAAGGTGTCCCGGGACAGCGCGGTCAGGGCCGGGTGCATCAACTGGGTCAGGATCGAGTCGTCGAAGGCCACGATCGACAGGTCGCCCGGCACCGAGACGCCCATCTCCATCGCGACGCCCAGTCCGGCCACCGCCATCACGTCGCTGTCGTAGACGATCGCGGTCGGGCGGTCGGCCTGGGAGAGCAGTTTGCGGGTGGTCGCGGCGCCCTCGGCGTCGCTGAAGTCGGTCGTCAGCGAGGGGGCGTCGACCAGGCCCAGCCGGGGCGCGGCGTCCCGGACGGCACGGATCCGCCGCTGGGTGTGCTGGAAGTTCGGCGTCCCGGCGACGTGCGCGATCCGGCGATGACCGAGCGCGGCCAGGTAGTCCACGATCGACAGCATCGCGTCCCGGTCATCGGCCCAGACGGACGCGAGCGCGCCCTTGCCGCCCCGGCCGCCGATCACCACCGCGGGGAGTTCCAGTTCCCGCAGCGCGTCGATCCGCGGGTCCTTCACGGTCAGGTCGACCAGGATCACGCCGTCCACGCGGTGCTCCGAGGCCCACCGCCGGTACACCTCGATCTCGGCCGCGGTGTTCTCGACGATGAGCAGTTGCAGCGAGATCGAGCGCGCCGACAGGCCCGACTGCAGCCCGGACAGCAGGTGCGCGAAGAACGGCTCGACCCCCAGGGTGCGGGCCGGACGGGCGATCACGAGACCGACCGAGTCGACCCGGGAGGCACCCAACGCCCGGGCCGCACTGTGCGGCCGCCAACTCATCTGCTCGGCGATCTGCAGAATCCTCGCCCGGGTCGCGTCGCTGACGCCCGGACGCCCGTTCAGCGCGAACGACACGGCGCCCTTGGAGACGCCGGCCCGGTCCGCGATGTCGGCGATGGTCGGTCGAGCCATCAGCCCCTCCTGCCCTCGGTCCACCCTTGACAGCGGATTCTACGATGTGGATAGTGCAGGAGCTATACCGGTTTATCACTTCAGGAGAATCTCATGCGTAGTCGTCGTTCGATACCGGTGGCAGCTCTTGCCGTCGCGGCCCTCACTCTCGCCGGTTGCGGGCTCGGTTCCGGCGAGGACACGTCGGCCGGCAGTCAGCCGACCGTCGATGCGAACGCCAAGGTGACCGGCGAGGTCAGTTTCCAGACCTGGGCGCTCAAGCCGAAGTTCACCTCCTACGTCGAAGGCGTGATCAAGGCCTTCGAGACGAAGTACCCCGGCACCAAGGTGACCTGGCTGGACCAGCCCGGTGACGGCTACGACAAGAAGGTGCTGAGCCAGGCGTCGGCCGGCCAGTTGCCCGACGTGACCAACCTGCCGCCGGAGTTCGCGCTGCCGCTGGCCAAGCAGAGCCTGCTGCTCGACGTCGCCGCCGCCGACCCGGCCGTGACGACGGACTACGTCGAGGGCGGGCTGACGGCGTACCAGTACCAGGGGCTGACCGGCACCTTCGGCTACCCGTGGTACCTGAACACCGACATCGACTACTGGAACTCCACCAAGTTCGCCGCGGTCGGCCTGGACGCGAAGAACCCGCCGAAGACCTTCGACGAACTGCTCGCCGCCGCCAAGATCATGCACGACAAGTCCGGCGGCAAGGAGTACCTGATGAGCCGGCTGCCCGGCATCGGCGACTTCACCAACGCGGGCGTCAAGATCGTCTCCGACGACGGCAAGAAGTTCACCTTCAACACCCCCGAGGCCGTCGCCCTGCTGGACAAGTACCGCGCCGCCTACCAGGCCGGCTACCTGCCGCGCGACATCCTGACCCAGGAGTACCTGGGCAACTCCAAGCTCTTCACCCAGGGCAAGGTGGCCTGGACCACCGGCGGCGGCAACGCGATCGTCGACTTCCAGAAGGACAACCCGTCGCTGAAGGGCAAGGTCGTCCCGTCCCCGGCGCTCGACACCCCGCCGCTGTACGTGCAGGGACTCTCGGTCTCGTCGAAGAGCAAGAACCAGGCGGCCGCGATCGCGCTGGCCCGGTTCGTCACCAACGCCGAGAACCAGGCCGCGTTCGCCAAGATCGTCAACATCTTCCCCTCCACCAAGGCGTCGGCGAACGACCCGTACTTCTCCAAGAGCGACGGCACCCCGGAAAGTGACGCGAAGGTGCTCGCCTTCGAGTCGCTGGCCAAGGCCAAGTCGCTGCAGCCGGCCGTGATCAGCGGCGCGACGAACGACTTCATCAACCAGCAGATCTCGCTGGCGATCGCCGGCAAGGTCAGCTCGCAGCAGGCCCTCGACGCCGCCGTCGCCAAGGCCGACCAGTTGCTCGCCCAGTAGATCGATGCGCTACCACCGGTGGTTCTCTCCCTGGGTGCTGGTCGTCCCGGCACTCGCCTGGTTGCTGGTGTTCAACCTGTGGCCGTCGATCAACACCGTCATCTTGTCGTTCACCAACGCCAAGCCGATCGGCGGCGGGACCTTCGTCGGGCTGAAGAACTTCGAGGCCCTGCTGCACGACGAGCAGTTGCGCTACGCGCTGCTGAACAGCGTCATCTACATGATCGTCTGCCTGCCGTTCCTGACGATCGTGCCGTTGGGGCTGGCGGTCCTGGTCGAGAAGAAGCTGCCCGGGATCACCTTCTTCCGGACGGCCTTCTACACCCCGGTGGTGGCGTCGGCGGTCGTCGTCGCGCTGATCTGGCAGTGGATCCTGGACGATCGGGGCCTGGTCAACGGCATGGCCGAGAAGCTGGGCGTGATCTCCGGGCCGCTGCCGTTCCTCAGCGACCAGTGGCTGCTGCTGTTCAGCGCGATCAGCCTGACCATCTGGAAGGGGCTCGGCTACTACATGATCATCTACCTGGCCGCCCTCGGGAACGTCGGCCGGGAGCTGCACGAGGCCGCGGCCGTCGACGGTGCGAGCGCGTTCCGGCGGTTCACCAACATCACCATTCCCGGCGTCCGCGGCACGATGATCCTGATCGCCATCCTGATCTCGGTGTCGGCCCTGCGGGTCTTCTCCGAACTCTTCATCCTCAGCGGCGGCAACGGCGGCCCGGGCGGCCGGGACAGCTCCGTGGTGATGCTGATCCAGCAGTACAGCCAGGGCTTCGAGGGCAACCTCGGCTACGCCTCCGCACTGTCGATCGTGCTGTTCTTCGTCACCGTGGTCCCGATGCTCGCCCTGGCACGTTTGAACAAGAAGGCGGCTGACGCATGACGGTGTTGAATTGCCGCGCCTCCGGCACGGCGTGGTCATGGGGCTGGAACTCCCGGCCTTCCCTCGTCGCTCCGCTCCTCAGTCCAGGCCGGGAGGCCCCATGACCGTGGTCACCGAGCCCGCGCGGCCGGTCGCAGTGCCGGATGAGACTGGTGCTGCGAACGGGCGGCGCCGCCGGCGTAAGGGTGGGACCTTCGGGTTCAACACCGTCTCCCCGCGGGAGAAGGTGGTCCGGTACGTGCTGCTCGTGTTCGTGCTGCTGATCACGATCGGACCGTTCCTGTGGCAGTTGTCCACGTCGCTGAAGGGATCCGGCGAGGACATCTACACCCGGATCCCGCGGTTGCTGCCGGCCCAGCCGACGCTGTCGCACTACGCCGCGGTGGCCGACACCATCCCGGTCTGGGACTACATGCGCAACTCGCTGCAGGTCGCCGTACTGGTTGTCGGGGGCAACATCGTCGGCTCGTCGCTGGCCGGGTTCGCGCTGTCGCGCCTGCAGTTCAAGGGCCGCAAGCTCGTGCTCGGGTTGTTCCTGGCGACGCTGGTGCTGCCCGGCGAGGTGACGATCATCTCGCAGTACGTCACGGTCCGGGAGTTCGGGCTGGCGAACACGCTGTTCGGGGTCGCGCTGCCGGGCATGATCGGGGCGCTGAACGTGCTGCTGATGTACAACGCGTTCCGCTCGCTGCCGGTCGAGGTGGACCAGGCGGCGATCGTGGACGGCGCGAACGTCTGGCAGCGGTTCGTCTACATCGGCCTGCCGTCGGTGCGCGGGACCATCAGCGTGGTGGCGATCTTCGCCTTCATCGGCGCCTGGGACGACTTCCTCTGGCCGCTGATCGTGCTGACCGATCCCGACAAGTACACGCTGACCGTCGGCCTGCAATACCTGTCCGGCACCTTCAGCAACAACCCCCGGCTGATCGCCGCGGGAACGATGATCGCGTTCATCCCGATCGTGATCGTGTTCGCGACCCTGCAGCGCTTCTTCTTCAAGGGCGTGGAGGAGGGCGCCGTCAAGGGTTAACGCACTTGTTCGACCATCCCCACCGCCCCTAGCGACCTCCACCGGGCTCCGCACGCCATCTCCGGTGTCCAGGCGGGCGCCTCGCGGCGTTGGAGCAAAGGGCACGATGGACAAACATCGAACCCTTCACTCCGCCTTGCGATGCACCCACCTGGACACCGGAGCTGACGCACGGAGCCCGGCGCAGGTCACTAGCAGTTTGGTTCGAAGGAGTTACTCGATGTTCCGAAAGACACTGGCCGCTGCGACGGCGGCCGTCTTCGCTGGCACGCTGCTCACCGCTCCCGCCCACGCTGCCCCGACCGCGGACAGCAAGCGGGTGGTCGTCTACTACCAGACGCAGTACCTGAACGGCGTGTACGTCTCGCCGAGGGCGCCGACCGACAACACCACCGGCGTCACTGACGTCCTGGTCGGCGCGATCCACCTCAACGGCGACGGCACCACCCACCTGAACGACCACCCGCCGTCGGATCCGCGGTTCACCCAGATGTGGGCGGACCTGCACGCCATGCAGGCTCAGGGCGTCCACGTGTCGGCGTTCGTCGGCGGTGCCGCGCAGGGGTCGTTCCAGCGGCTCGACACCGAGTTCGAGACGTACTACCCGCGGCTGAAGAACATCGTCACGACGTACGGGCTGGACGGGCTGGACCTGGATGTCGAAGAGAACATGTCGCAGGCCGGCATCAACCGGCTGATCGATCAGTTGACCACCGACTTCGGCACCGACTTCATCATCACGCTGGCGCCGGTCGCGACCGCCTTGAGCGGCGGCGGCAACCTGTCCGGCTTCAACTACGAGACCCTCGAGCGGGACCGCGGCGCGAAGATCGACTGGTACAACGCGCAGTTCTACTGCGGCTGGGGCTCGATGGCGAACACCACCGGCTACGACAACATCATCAACCGCGGGGTCTTCCCGCCCGCCAAGGTCGTCGCCGGCGTGGTCACGAACTCCGCCAACTGCGGCGGGTACGTGGCGCTGCCGACCCTGAAGAACACGCTGGCCGCGCTCGTCGCCAAGTACCCGACCTTCGGTGGCGTCGACGGCTGGGAGTACTTCAACTCCGACCCGGGCGGCACCTCCGCGCCGTGGCAGTGGGCGCGCGAGATGACGTCGGCGATGTCGGGTGGTTCCGGCGGCCCGGTCAACCTCGCCCTGAACAAAGCGGCGACCGGCTCTGCTGCCTGCGCTTCCTCCGAGGGGCCGGCGAAGGCGGTCAACGGCAGCGTCTCAGGCGGCAACGCCGACAAGTTCTGCACGCTCGCCTCGTCCAAGTGGCTGCAGGTCGACCTCGGTACCTCGCAGGCTCTCGGCTCCGTGGAGATCTCGCACGCGTCGGCCGGTGGCGAGTCGGCGTCCTTCAACACTCGCGCCTTCACCGTCCAGACCTCCACCAACGGCTCGTCCTGGACCACCCGGGCCACCGTCACCAGCAACACCGCGGCCGTGACCACGCACTCAGTCGCCGGCGTGACAGCGCGGTACGTGCGTCTCACCATCACCGCCCCCACCCAAGGCTCCGACCCAGCCGCCCGAATCTACGACCTGAAGATCTTCGCCTAGTTCCCACCCCTCCCGCGCACGCCTCTCCGCCCACCCCTCCCTTCCCACGCCTTCCTTCCCTCTCCTTTCTCTTTCCTTCCCTTCCGACGAGCGGCCCGGTCCATCGACCGGGCCGCTCGTTCGTCTTTCCTCCAAGCCATTGACGCAACCAGCCGGTTGCCATACGGTTGCAACCGTTGGGTTGCTACTAACGGAGGATGTCATGGGTATTCCCGCCGTCGCCATCGACACCACCTCGCCGCCGCGGTTCAGCGCGCGGCAACGCGTGGTGCTGCTGGTCCTGCTCGGTGCCGGCTTCATGCTGGCGGTCGATTTCTCGATCCTGAACGTCGCTCTTCCCGAGGTGGGGTCGGGAGTCGCGATGAAACCGGCCGAACTGCCCTGGATCACCTCCGCCTACGCGTTGCCGGCGGCCGGGTTCACCCTGCTGTTCGGCCGGCTGGCGGATCTGTTCGGACGCCGCCGGCTGCTGCTGTGCGGCATGGTCCTGCTGGCCGGCGCGTCGCTGTTCGGCGGCTTCGCGACCAACGCCGAGATGCTGCTGGCCGCCCGCGCCCTGCAGGGTTTCGCCACCGCGATGACGCTGCCGGCGGCGATGTCGCTGATCACGACCACCTTTCCCGAGGGGGCGTTGCGGGCGCGGGTGCTCGGGCTCAACGGGGCGCTGCTGTCCGGCGGGTTCACCGTCGGCGCGCTGGTCGGCGGCACGCTGATCAGCACGCTCGGCTGGCGGTCCGCGTTCTTCATCAACGTCCCGGTCGCGGCCGTCATCCTGCTGGTGGCTCCGGTCGTGATCGGCGAGAGCAGGCCGGCCAAGCGGGTGAAGCTGGATCTGCCCGGAGCGATCACCGTGACCGGCGGCCTGCTGGCGGTGATCTATGCGGTGATCGAGCGGAGCCTGCCGGCGGCCGTCGCCGGTGTGGTGCTGCTGGTCGCGTTCTGGTTGATCGAACTGCGGTCGCCGGCGCCACTCGCGCCGGTGCGCATCCTCTCGCGGCCGTCGGTGAGGTGGGGGAACTACGCCGGGTTCGTCATCTTCGTGATGGAGCCCGCGATGATCTTCCTGATGACGCTGTACCTGCAGCAGGTGCTGAACTACTCGGCGTTCGCGACCGGCCTGATCTTCGGCATCCCAGGCCTGGCGTCGGTCGTCGCCGGCGTGGCGGCAGGGCGGTTCATCGGACGGTTCGGCGGCCGGAACGTGCTGGCGGTGAGCATGACGGTGCAGGGCCTGGCGACGCTGCCCCTGGTGTTCCTCGGCGCCGACCGGTCGGCGCTGGCAGTGCTGGTGCCCGCCTTGTTCATCGGGTTCTTCGGGCACGTGGCCGCCATCGTCGCGTACACGGTCGTCGCGACCTCGGGACTGCCGAACGAGGAGCAGGGCCTGGCCACCGGCCTGACCTCGATGACGCAGCAGGTCGCCATCACGGTCGGCATCCCGATCCTGAGTGCGATCGCCGCGACGCAGACCGCACAGTTGACCGGCATCCACTTCGCGCTGAGTGTGAACGTCGCGCTGACGCTGGCCAGCGCCGTACTGATCTGGTTCCGCCTGAGGAGCACCTCGAAGGCTGATCGTTCGACGCTGGTCTAAGGGATGGCGAAGTCTCCGGGCTCGTGGCATCGTCGCGAGACGACTGTCCGCGAGCCCGGAGGTGTTCGACCGTGCCTCGATCAGCGAAGGCCGGGCACCACGGTGACGGTGAACGGGGCGGTCGGGGTCGGGTTGCCGATCTGGCTGTTGACCCAGAGGAGCCGGCCGGCGGGGTCCCGGGCGATCGTCGTCGGGGTCTGTTCCCGCGGCACCGACTCCGACTGCCGTACGACGTGGGCCGTGGTCAGGTCGGAGCTCAGGATCGCCAGGTTCACCGCGGTCGGCGGCTTCCCGGTCTCGTCGGCGGGCAGGTCGATCACGCCGTAGAGCCTGTTGCCCTCCAGCAGCAGGCCGTCGGACGAACCCAACTGTCCGTTGCTCACAGTCACCTCGGTGGAAGTGCGGTCGCGCAGGTTCACCCGGAAGACATGCTCGTCGCCCGGCTCGCCACTGCCGGTGCCGTTGTCCGACACCAAAGCGGTCCGGCCGTCCGGCGTGGCCACGATGCCGTTCAGGAATCCGGGCCGGATGGGGAAGTCGGTCGGGGTCAGCCATGGTTCCAGCTCACCGATGTGGTCACCCGCGAGCGGGGCACGCCAGAGGATGCCGGTCCCGGAGTCGGTGACATAGACGGCGTCGTCGGTGATGACGAGATCGTTCAGCAGGGCGCCGGGGTCGGAGGCGAAGCGCTTGGCCACGAGCGAGCCGTCGGTCCGGTAGACGAAGAGCGCCCGGGTGTCGAACCCGGCGATGAACAGCCGGCCGCGGTTGTCCGGGTGGATCCCGGTGGCCCGGGTGCGGCCGTCGGAGCCCGCCGGGAGGAACGGCTTGAGCGTGCGCCGGTCGGTCGTTCCGCGGTACACGGCGCCGGTGCCGTAGCTGGTCACGTACATGGTGCCGGTGCGGGTGATCGCGATGCCTTCCGGCTTCACCCCCGGTTCCTGCGAGACGATGTAGGTGGCCGGAAGTCCTCCGTGCGCGGAGGCGGCCTGCTGGGGAGCGATCGCGACGAACAGGAAGGCCGCGGTGGTCGCGGCGATGATTTTCTTCATGCAGGCAGGCTCGGCGGCGGTCCCGGCGCGGTCCACGCCCTTCGGTCCTGCCTAAAAGGTGGTTACGGCCCATGCTGACGGTGCACTTGAACGCGATCGACCTCAGCCGCACGGTGGTGCGCTCGAGGCCCGCGGTGATGCAGGAGTTGGCGGCGGCCGGTCGCCGGGTGACACAGGCGGACGCACCGACTTACCTGGCCGGCTGGAACGCCCGAACCAGGGCTGCACTGCGGCCGATCATGCGTCCGTACCTCGACTTGTGCCGCGTGCCCCGCTGGGTGCCGGACTTCCTCACGCCCGCCGGCTGGAGCAGTGACTTCGACGCGGCAGTCATCGACGAGGTGGTGAACACTCCGGCGGCCCTGATGCGCGAGGAACTGCAGCCGATGATCGAGGCAGGCCGGCTGCCCGCTCGGGTCGGCGCCTTGGCGGCGGGTGACCAGAGCGCCCGGCGACAGCTCCGGGCCGCCATCGTGGCCTTCCACGATGTTGCCGTCGCGCCGTACTGGACCGAGATCACGACGGCCGTGCACGCCGACCGGGCTGCCCGTGGCACCACCATGGTCGAGCACGGGATCGACCGGGTGCTGCACACGCTCAGCTCGCACTTGCGGTGGAATGCGTCGAAGCTGTCGTACGAGTGCCCGGGCGGCGCGGATGTGGAGTTGGCCCCCGCCGGTCACGGTGTGATTTTGGTGCCGTCCTACCTGGGCATCGTGCCGAGCTTCGCCGACGTCGGCGGAGGTCCGGTCGCGGTCTGCTACCCGATTGAGCGAAGGCCGCCCGATCTCGCCGGCCGCAAACCCCTCGCCGACCTGCTCGGCCGCACCCGCGCCACCGTCCTGACCGCGGTGGCCGGCGGTCGCAGTACGACGGAAGTGGCCCACGAGGTCGGCATCTCAGCAGGCTCAGCCAGCCAACACACCTCCGTACTACGCTCCGCCGGCCTCATCACCACCCACCGAACCGGCCCAGCCGTCCGCCACTCCCTCACCCCGCTAGGCCTCTCCCTGCTGGAGGCCGGGTCCTCCTGAGGGTTCAGCGGCGGCGGGCTGCTGTGGGGTGGACCTCGCCGGTGTACTTCTCGCCGGGGCCGGTGCCGGGCTCGTCCGGGATGGTGGAGGCTTCCTTGAAGGCGAGTTGCAGGGAGCGGAGGGCGTCGCGCAGGGGAGCGGCGTGGTGGTGGCCGAGGCTCTGGGCTGAAGCGTCGAGCAGGCCGGCCAGTGCGTCGATCAGGGAGCGGGCCTCGTCGAGGTCGCGGTGCTCGGGCAGGTCCTCGGCCAGGCCGAGGTGGACGGCGGCCGCGCTCATCAGGTGCAGGGCGGCGGTCGAGATGATCTCCACGCTCGGCACCTCGGCGATGTCGCGCGACACGGTGGAGAGCGGGTCCGCACGCGGCCCGTCGGCACCGGCCGGGAGGTCGGCGGGAGTGGGGTCTGGCAGCGGAGTGGAGACTGGGTCGCTCATGCTGTTACTCTTGCATGGCGACCGACCCGGTCCAACGGTGACCCCTGAGCGGAATAGTCGAGGGAAGCCGGTGGTTCAGGTCTAAGCGGAGGGCCACCTCCCACCCAGTCGACGAAGAGTCGGCGGGTCCCGGTCAACGTCGAGGTACCGGCTCCGGCCGGATCACCACGGCGATCGTACGGCGTACTTCCCCGTCGGGGTTGGACGGCCGTCGATCTGGGAATTGGGCCTTCGTGTGGACGCACGAGGGCCTTTCGTCATTTCTGTGGGACCACAGAACCGGGCGGAATTCCCCCGGGCGGCACGAGGTGGCACCAGTACACGGACAACCCCAGGAGGACCCATCACCATTGAACTGCGCGTCAACGAGCGCATCCGCGTTCCTGAGGTGCGCCTGGTCGGCCCGAACGGTGAGCAGGTAGGCATCGTCCGGATCGAGGACGCACTTCGGTTGGCACAGGAAGCCGATCTCGACCTGGTCGAGGTCGCGGCCACGGCCCGTCCGCCGGTCTGCAAGCTGATGGATTTCGGCAAGTACAAGTACGAGACCGCGCAGAAGGCGCGGGAGTCTCGCCGGAACCAGACCAACACGGTCATCAAAGAGATGAAGCTGCGGCCGAAGATCGACCCGCACGACTACGAGACCAAAAAGGGTCACGTGGTGCGGTTCCTGCGCGGCGGCGACAAGGTCAAGATCACCATCATGTTCCGTGGCCGCGAGCAGTCCCGGCCCGAGCTCGGGTTCCGGTTGCTGCAGCGGCTGGCCGAGGACGTCAGCGAACTCGGCTTCGTCGAGTCCTCGCCGCGTCAGGACGGCCGGAACATGATCATGGTGCTCGGACCGCACAAGAAGAAGTCCGAGGCGCGCGTGGACGTGGAAGCCGAGAAGGCCAAGAAACTCGCCGAGCACGAGGCCGAGCAGGAGGCCGAGCGCCAGGAGCGTGCCGAGCAGTTGAAGCAGCACGAGGCCGAGCAGGCCGCCGGCGCGACGAAGAAGCCGAAGGGTCCGGCAGACAACCTCGATCCGGAGTGACGTGTCGCTCCGGCCGCCGGGTCCTCGGTAGCCCTCACAGGGCAAGCCGGAGCAGTCACCAGATCGAGTCAACGAAGAAAACCAGGAGCACATAGCCATGCCGAAGATGAAGACCCACTCGGGGATGAAGAAGCGCGTCCGGATCACCGGCTCGGGCAAGCTGCGCCGCGAGCAGACCGGCAAGCGTCACCTCGCCGAGGCCAAGTCGACCAGGCGCAAGCGTCGCCTGTCCGGCACGGTCGAGGTCGCGGAGTCGCACGTCAAGAAGGCCAAGAAGCTGCTCGGCATCTGAGCCTGCTTTCCCACCCCCCGAACACCCCGCCGGGTGGACCACCTTCTCGGCGCAGAAATACAAGGAGTAACACCTCATGGCACGCGTGAAGCGGGCAGTCAACGCCCACAAGAAGCGCCGCGTCGTCCTCGAGCAGGCCAGCGGTTACCGCGGCCAGCGCTCGCGGCTGTACCGCAAGGCCAAGGAGCAGGTCACCCACTCGCTCGTCTACGCCTACCGGGACCGCAAGGCGCGCAAGGGCGACTTCCGCAAGCTGTGGATCCAGCGGATCAACGCCGCGGCCCGCGCCGAAGGCCTGACCTACAACCGCCTCATCCAGGGTCTTCGCCTGGCCGAGGTCGAGGTCGACCGCAAGATCCTCGCCGATCTGGCCGTCAACGACGCTCCGGCGTTCTCGGCCCTGGTGGCGCTGGCGAAGGCGGCCCTGCCGGCCGACCTGAACGCCAAGAGCGACGCCGCGGCCTGAGCCGCGACGTTCTCCGATAGCACTCCGTTAGCCTCACAGTGGCGAGCCCAGGTCTGCTGACCGCGCAATCCGTGCGGATCAAGCAGGCCCGGAGGCTCGCCACTCGTGCGTTCCGGCGCAAGTCCGGCCGCTTCCTGGTCGAGGGCCCACAGGCCGTCCGGGAGGCGCTCGAGCACCGCGAACTGGTGGTCGAGGTCTACGCCGAGCCCCACGTCGCCACCCGGCACCGGGACCTGCGGGACCTGGCCCAGATCGCCGACGTCCCGTGGTTCGACGTGAACCGCGCGGCCGTCGAGGCGCTCAGTGAGACGGTCACCTCGCAAGGGGTGGTCGCCGTCTGCCAGTTGGTCGACGTACCGCTGGAAGACGCCGTACTGCGAACCGCCCGCCTGGTGGCCGTCGGCGTCCAGGTGCGCGATCCCGGCAACGTCGGCACCCTCATCCGTACTGCGGACGCGGCCGGCGCCGACGCGGTCGTCCTGTCGGCCGAGTCGGTGGATCCCCATAATCCCAAGGCGGTCCGGGCCAGCGTGGGCAGCCTGTTCCACCTGCCGATCACCCTCGACGCCGATGTGGTCACCGCGGCCAATGCCTGGCGAGAGCAGGGTCTGCAGGTGCTCGCCGCCGACGGGTACGGCAGCAGCGACCTGGACGAGTGCGTCGACGACGGCACCCTCGCGAAGCCGACCGTCTGGCTGTTCGGCAACGAGGCGCACGGACTGCCCGACGGCTTCGACGCGATCGTCGACCGCTCGGTGAAGGTCCCGATCTACGGCCGCGCCGAGTCCCTCAACCTCGCCACCGCCGCGGCTGTCTGCCTCTACGCCTCGGCCCGGGCGCAGCGCAGTACGGGCTGATCAGGTTCTGAGGCGGGCCTCGATGCCGTCGAGGAGACTGTCGAGGCCGAAGGCGAAGTACTCGTTCTGTAGTTGGGCCGCGTCCAGTGCGGACCGCCGGCGCAGGGACTCCTGCATCTCGGGGTGGTCGTCGACTGTCGCCTTGGCCTGTTCCATCACGTCGCCGGTCCACTCCTCGACCGTGCGGCCCGACTTTTTGACCGCGCTGTGCATGGCGACCTCGGCGCTGGCCTGGCCGAGAACGTAGGCCATCACGCTGCCCATCGCGTAGTCGAGGTCACGTGAGGTGAAGCCCGCGGCTCCGAAGAGCGCGAGCCCGCGCGAGCCGAGGGAGACGGCTTTCGGGCCGATGCTCGGCCGGGTGTAGATGACCTCGGGCAGCCACGGATGCCGCAGTACGGTGGCGCGGAGGCTGTGCGCGAACAGCAACGTCCCGGCCCGCCAGCCGGCCAGTTCGGCCTCCGGCACGTCGACCTCGCCGTAGATCTCGTCGATGACCAGATCGATCAGGTCGTCCTTGGTCTGGACGTACCAGTACAGGCTCGTCGCGCCGGACGCCAACTTGGTGGCCAGTTTCCGCATGCTCAGCCCGGCCAGGCCCTCCTGATCCAGGAGTTCGATCGCGGCCTTGACGATCTGCTCCCGGCTGAGCGTGTCCCGTGCCGGCGCGGACGCCCGCGACCGGGTCCAGATCGAATCCACCATGAGGCCCATTCTAGGCTGACTAGAACACTGTGCGAGTTTCTCGTACAGTGTGCGAATGACTAGTACAGCGTTCGAGTCCTCCACCGTGGGGCATCCGCGCCGGTGGTGGATCCTGCTCATCCTCTGCCTGAGCCTGCTGGTGCTCGTGGTCGACAACACCGTGCTCAACCTGGCCATCCCGTCGCTGATGCGCGACCTGTCCGCGACGCCCGCCGACGTGCAATGGATCATCGACGCGTACATCCTGGTGTTCGCCGGCCTGCTGCTGACGGCGGGAAGTTTGTCCGACCGGTTCGGCCGGCGGCGGATGCTGGTGATCGGCCTGGTGCTGTTCGGCGCGGCGTCGCTGCTGGCCACGCTGGCCACCAACCCCTGGCAACTGATCACCTGCCGGGCGCTGATGGGGATCGGCGGCTCGCTGCTGATGCCGAGCACGCTCTCACTGCTGTTCACCGTCTTCCCGCCCGAGGAGCAGCGCAAGGCGATGGCCGGCTGGTCGGCCGTCGCGATGGTCGGCGTGGTGGCCGGGCCGACGGTCGGCGGCGTACTGCTCGACCACTTCTGGTGGGGCTCGATCTTCCTGCTGAACGTGCCGATCGCGGTCCTGGCGATCGTGGGTGCGGTGCTGCTGATCCCCGAGTCCAAGGGACCGGCCCGGACCATCGACCCCGTCGGCGCGGTCCTCTCGATCGTCGGTATGACGGCCGTCGTCTGGGCGATCATCTCCATCCCGGCCGACGGGCTCGGCTCCGCCAAGGTGCTCGGTGGCCTGGTGATCGGGGTGGGGGCCTTGGTGGGCTTCGCGCTCTGGGAGCGGCGCAGTGCCCACCCGATGCTGCCCCTCGCGCTGTTCCGGGACCGCAACTTCAGCGGCACCAGTTTCTCCATCGTGCTGCTGTCGTTCACGGCCGGCGGACTGTTGCTCGCGCTGACGCAGTACCTGCAGTTCGTGCTGAACTACAGCCCGCTGAAGGCAGGGCTCGCACTGGTTCCGTACGCCTTCTCGGCGATGGTGTTCAACGGTCTTGGTGCCACGCTGGGCAAGAAACTCGCCGACCGCACGCTGATCGTGGTCGGCCTTGTGGTCATCGCCGCGGGATTCGGCATCTTGACGCAGGTCAGCGAGTCGTCCGGGTATGGACTGCTGATCGCGGGACTTCTGGTGATGGGGGTCGGCGGCGGCCTGGCCGGTCCAGCGGCGTACACGCTTCTCATGCAGGCGGTCCCTGCCGAGCATCGTGGCGTCGGCTCGGCGATGAACGACACTGTGCAGCAGACCGGAGCCGCCTTGTCGGTGGCGGTCCTCGGCAGCGTCCTTGCGGCGGCGTACTCCGCGGCCCTCCCGGCCTCGGTCCCGGACGCAGCCCGGGACTCGATCGCCGACACCCTCGCTCTGGGTCCACAGTTCGTGGCCGCGGCCCGGGAGGCCTTCACCGAAGCGATGTCGATAGCGATGACAGCAGGCTTGGTCGGCGCCTTCGCCGGTGCGGTCGTCGCCCTGGTGGTCCTGCCACGCCGCCAAGCGCAGGTGAAAGGTGTCGACGACGTGGAGCGGATGATGTCTCAGGTAGAGCCGTAGCTGGCATAGGTGGGTATGGGGAGGATTGCACCCCTGGATTGAGGTGAAATCCTCCCCGAACTCGCCGAGGGGAGTGGGGAGGGGGACAGGTGGGGCGCCGGTGAGGTGGTTGGGGGCGGGGGATCCGGACGGCCGATTCACGGTCCGGGGCCGCGGGTTCCTAGACTGCCTTGAGCAGTTTCAGAAATCAGCGACCCCGGGAAGAGAGCCATGTCCGGTCCCAACAAGAACTACGACCCCGTCGAGGTGACACCCCTGCACGCCGACGAGGTCGAACGGACGCGAGACCAGGCTCTCGACGCCTTCGCGACGGCGGCCGACCTGGCCGCGTTGCAGCAGGCCAAGGTCGCGCACCTCGGCGAGCGGTCGCCGATCGCGCTGGCGAACCGGGAGATCGGCGCGCTGCCGCCGCAGGGACGCAAGGAGGCCGGCCAGCGGATCGGTTCCGCCCGCAAGGCGATCAACGAGGCGTTCGCCGGCCGGTTGGCGGTGCTGGAGGCCGAGCACGAGGAGCGGATGCTCGCCACCGAGCGCGTCGACGTGACGCTGCCCTGGCACACTCCCGAGCTCGGTGCCCGGCACCCGCTGTCGCTGATCTCCGAGCAGGTCGCGGACGTCTTCACCGCGCTCGGCTGGGACGTCGCCGAAGGCCCCGAGGTTGAGGCCGAGTGGCTGAACTTCGACGCGCTCAACTTCCAGCCGGACCACCCGGCCCGGCAGATGCAGGACACCTTCTTCGTCGACCCGCCCGGCTCGGGGACCGTACTGCGTACTCACACCTCGCCGGTGCAGGCCCGCTCGATGCTCACCCGCAAGCCGCCGATCTACGTGATCTGCCCGGGCCGCGTGTTCCGCACCGACGAGTTGGACGCGACGCACACACCGGTCTTCTACCAGGTCGAGGGCCTGGTCGTGGACGAGGGAATCACGCTCGCGCACCTGAAGGGCACGCTCGACCACTTCGTCGTGTCCATGTTCGGCGAAGGGCTGGAGGCGCGGCTGCGGCCGAACTTCTTCCCGTTCACCGAGCCGTCCGCCGAGGTCGACCTGAAGTGCTTCGTCTGCCGGGGCGCGTCGGTCGGCAACCCGGACCGGCCCTGCCGCACCTGTGGCAGCGAGGGCTGGATCGAGTGGGGCGGCTGCGGTGTCGTCAACCCGCGAGTCCTGCAGGCCTGCGGCATCGACACCGACCGGTACTCCGGGTTCGCGTTCGGGATGGGGCTGGAGCGGACGCTGATGTTCCGTAACGGCGTCGAGGACATGCGGGACATGGTCGAGGGTGACGTGCGGTTCAGCCGCCAGTTCGGGATGGAGATCTGATGCGGGTCCCACTGTCATGGCTTCGTGAGTACGTCGAACTGCCGGCCGGCGTGACCGGCCGCGAGGTTGGCGAGAAACTGGTCCGCGCCGGGCTCGAGGTGGAAACCGTCCACGAGGCCGGCGCCGGCCTGACCGGGCCGCTGGTGGTCGGCAGGGTGCTCAGCTTCGACCCCGAGCCGCAGAAGAACGGCAAGACGATCCGCTGGACCTCGCTCGACATCGGCAACGACGAGCCGCAGTGGGTCGTGTGCGGTGCGGACAACTACGAGGTCGGCGACCTGGTCGTCGTCGTGCTGCCGGGTGCGGTGCTGCCCGGCGGTTTCGCCATCTCCGCACGCAAGACCTACGGCCACGTCTCCAACGGGATGATCTGCTCGAGCTCCGAGCTGGGTCTCGGCGACGACGGCACGCACGGGATCGTCGTGCTGCAGCCGGGCGAGGCCGAGCCGGGCGACGACGCGATCGAGCTGCTCGGTCTGCGCGACGACGTGCTGGACATCGCGGTCACGCCGGACCGCGGGTACTGCCTGTCGATCCGTGGTGTGGCCCGCGAGACAGCCACGGCGTACGGGGTGGAGCTCGAGGACCCGGCGGCGCTGACTCTCACGGGCAGCGGCTCGGGTGGGTATCCGGTGCGGGTCGAGGACGCCGACGGCTGCAGCGTGTTCGTCACCCGGACGGTGACCGGGGTCGACCCGAAGGCGCCGTCGCCGCGGTGGTTGCAGCAGCGGCTGGTGATGGCGGGGATGCGGCCGATCTCGATCGGTGTCGACGTGACCAACTACGTGATGCTCGAGCTCGGCCAGCCGATCCACGGGTATGACAAGGCGCGGCTGTCGGGCGAGATCGTGGTCCGGCGGGCGACCGCCGGCGAGAAGCTGATGACGCTGGACGACCAGACCCGCGAGCTGGACGCCGAGGACCTGCTGATCACCGACGACTCCGGCCCGATCGGCATCGCCGGCGTGATGGGTGGCGCGTCCACCGAGATCTCCGACTCCACCACCGACGTGGTGATCGAGGCGGCGCACTTCCACCCGGTCGTGATCGCCCGGGCCTCGCGTCGGCACAAGCTCTCCTCGGAGGCGTCCCGCCGCTTCGAGCGCGAGGTCGACCCGCGGCTGCCGCGGTACGCCGCCCAGCGCGTCGCCGACCTTCTCGCCGAGCTGGCCGGCGGCACCATCGAGGCGGAGGAGACCGTCGTCGACACGCATTCCGCGCCGGCGCCGGTGACGATCCGGGCGGATCACCCCGCGCGGGTCGCGGGTGCGTCGATCTCGACGGAGGACAGCGTCCGGCACCTGCGGGCCGTCGGCTGCAATGTTGCCCAAGGCAACGACGCCGCTACCGGTGACGGCGAGTTGCTGAGGCTGACGCCGCCGTCGTGGCGGCCGGATCTTCGGGATCCGAACGACTTCGCCGAAGAGGTCATTCGGCTGTTCGGCTACGACAACGTGCCGTCGGTTCTGCCGTCCGCGCCGGGTGGGCAGGGGCTGACGGTCGCGCAGAAGCGCCGCCGGCGGATCGCGACCGCGCTGGTCGGCGCCGGGCTGACCGAGGTGGTGTCGTACCCGTTCGTGGGTGACGCCGACTTCGACGCGATGGGGCTGCCGGCCGACGACAGCCGCCGGACCACGGTCAAGCTGGCCAACCCGCTGTCGGACGAAGAGCCCTCGATGCAGACGACGCTGCTGCCGACCCTGCTCCGTACCGCGGAGCGCAACGTCGGCCGCGGCGCCACCGACCTGGCGATCTTCCAGACCAGCTTGGTCTTCCTGCCGCGCTCGGACGCCAAGCCCGCGCCGCTGCCGTCCGTCGCGCAGCGCCCGAGCGATGACGAGATCCAGGCGCTCAACAACGCGTTGCCGGACCAGCCGCTCCACGTCGGCGTCGTGCTGACCGGTTCCCGGACCCCCACCGGCTGGTGGGGCAAGGGCCAGCCGGCGGGCTGGTCGGACGCAGTACAGGTTGCTCGGACTGTTGCTGCCGCGGTCGGCGTCGAGCCGGTATTGCGGAACGTCGAGCTCGCGCCGTGGCATCCCGGCCGGTGCGCCGAGGTGTCGGTCGGCGGCAAGGTCATCGGTCATGCCGGTGAGCTGCACCCGAAGGTGTGCCAGGCGTTCGGCCTGCCCACGCGGTCGAGTGCGGTCGAGCTGAACCTGGACGCGTTGATGGCGGCCGGTCCGAGTTCGGTCACCGCGCAGCCGTTCTCGTCGTACCCGGTGGCCAAGGAGGACGTGGCGCTGATCGTCGCGGCCGACGTATCGGCGGCCGAGGTCGAGGCCGCGCTGGTCGAGGGCGCGGGCGAGTTGCTGGAGTCGATCCGGTTGTTCGACCTCTACACCGGCGAGCAGATCGGCGAGGGCAAGAAGTCGCTCGCGTTCGCGCTGCGGTTCCGGGCGTCGGACCGGACCCTGACCGAGACCGAGGTCGCGGCCGCCCGCCAGGCCGCCGTCCAGGTCACCGTCGACCGCTTCGGCGCGGTCCAGCGCGTCGGCTGAGCTCGAGATGACGACCCCGCGGGTTGCGGTTTCGGCGCCTAACCTGGTGGCGGCCCAGGCTGGGGTCCGGCTTGCCGCGGAGGGCGGCAACGCGGTCGACGCCGCGATCGCCGCCACCCTCGTCACGATGGTGAACGAGATCGGCGTCGTCTCGCCGGCCTCGGGTGGGTTCGTCACCCTGCAGGTCAAGGGTGGCGAGGCCGTCACCATCGACGGGTGGGTGGAGATGCCCGGCCGCGGCCTGCCGGAGCACAAGTTCGGCCAGGGTGTCTGGGACGTCACGACCGAGTACGGCGGTGGGACGAGGACCACCATCGGGCACGGCTCGGTCGCCACCCCGGGCGGTATGAAGGCGCTCGACCTGGCTCATCAGCGCTCCGGCAAGGCGCCTTGGAGTGAAGTGGTCCAGCCGGCGATCGAGGTCGCCCGGCAGGGGTTCACGCTGAGCCGGACCTCGGGGTACTACCTCGACTACACCCACGACATCATCTTCGGCTGGCACAAGCCGAGCCACGGCGTCGTCCACGACGACGAAGGCGTGGTGATCAAGGCCGGGACGACCGTGGTCATCCCCGAGCTCGCGGAAGCGCTCGAGCTGATCGCCGCCGCCGGGGCCGAGACGCTCTACACGGGCGAACTGGCCGAACTGCTCGTCCGCGACATGGCCGACAACGACGGCATCCTGACCGCGGCGGACCTGGCGGCGTACGAGGCGATCGTGCGGCCGGCCTTGATCGTCCGGCAGAACGGCTGGCATCTGGCCACCAACCCGCCGCCGGCCGTCGGGGGAGTCGCCGTCGCCGCCATGCTCGCGCTGCTCGATGGAGTCCCCCGCCAGGGAAGCTGGAATCCGGCCGAGCTCGAGCGGCTGATCGAAGTACAGCACGCTGTTCTCGGCCGTCGGCTGGCTGAGCTGGACGAGGAGGACGTGCGCCGGCTCGAAGGGCAGAAGCTGCTCGACCTCGCGGCGGGCGGCGATCCGCGCGCCCTCGGTTCGCCCAGTACCGCGACGGTCTCCGTGGTCGACGACGAAGGCGACGCCTGCGCGATCACGGTCTCGTCCGGCTACGGCTCCGGGGTGATGACGCCCGGCACCGGGATCTGGCTGAACAACGCGCTCGGCGAGCAGGAACTCGTGCACGCCGGTCCGCACAGCCTCGCGCCGGGCACCCGGCTGACCTCGAACATGGCGCCCAGCGTGGCCCGGCGCGACAGCGACGGCGCGGTGCTGGCGATCAGCTCACCCGGTTCCGACCGGATCCCGACCGCGATCGCGCAGGTCTACGCGCTCTACACGCACGGCGGGTTGTCGCTCGAAGAGGCGATCGAGCACCCGCGGCTGCACGTCCGGGTCCGCGAGAACGTGGTCGTCGACTATGAGGACGATCTGGCCGTCTCGGGGTACGCGAGCAACCTGCCGTCCCGGCCGATGCCACCCCATTCGATGTACTTCGGTGGGGTCGCCGCCGCCTTCTGGGATCCGGCCGAAGGGCTGCTCGCCGTAGGCGACCCGCGACGCACCGGAGCCATCGCGGTGTCACCGCCCTCCTGACGAACTGCTACTTTCACACCGGCCACACCACATCAGCCATGGAGGACAGCCGGACATGCGGGACCCCGAACTCTCCGTGGTCGTGCCGATGTACGACGAGGAAGACGTGCTGCCGATCTTCTTCGAGCGGATGCGGCCGCTGCTGGACGGGCTCGGGATCAGCTACGAGGTGCTCGTGGTCGACGACGGCAGCCGGGACGCGACCGCGTCGATGCTGCTCGCGGCGGCCACCGGCTGGCCCGAGCTTCGTGTCGTCCGGCTGCTCCGCAACTCCGGGCACCAGGCCGCACAGTCGGCGGGATTCCGCCGCGCCCGCGGCCGGTTCCTGGTCACGATCGACGCCGACCTGCAGGACCCGCCCGAGATCATCGCGGACTTTCTCGCCACCGCCCGGGAGCAGCAGGTCGATGTCGTGTACGGCGTCCGCTCCGACCGCTCGAGTGATTCGTGGGCGAAGCGGACGACGGCCCGCCTCTACTACCGGCTGATCTGCCGGCTGGTCGGCAGGGAGATCCCGTTCGACGCGGCCGACTTCCGGTTGGTCTCACGCCGGGTGGTCGACGCGGTGAACGCGCTGCCGGAGGACGGCCGCGTGTTCCGGCTGGTGATCCCGTGGCTGGGCTTCCCGAGCGCGGAAGTGGAGTACGTACGCGCCGAGCGGGCGGCAGGCGTGACGAAGTACAACTGGTCGAAGATGTTCCGGCTGGCCTTCGACAGCGTGACGGCGTTCTCGGCGGCGCCGCTGCGGCTGGCGACCTGGTTCGGCTTGCTGGGCGGTCTGCTGTCGGGGTTGTTCGCGGTCGGTGCTCTGGTGATCAAGCTGTCCGGGGAGAGCGTGCCTGGCTGGACGTCGACGGTGCTCGCGGTCAGCGTGATCGGCGCGATCCAACTCCTCTGCCTGGGCTTGCTGGGTGAGTACGTGGCGCGGCTGTTCCAGTCGAGCCAGCGGCGCCCGCAGTTCCTGGTCGGCTACGACAGCCTCGAGGACACCGGGCATCAGGCCGTCAACGAGGTCGCCCGTCGATGACCCGCTGTCTGCCACGGCTGCTGCCCTGGTTGCTCCCGCTCCTTCTCACGATCGTCGCGCTGCTCTCCCTGGACGTGCCGCTCGGCCCGATCGCGAAGTACACCCTGTACTTCGCTCTGGCCGTCGCGCTGCCGGGAATCCTGATCCTGCGGGCGTTGTGGCGCAGTACGGGCAACTGGGCGGAGGATGTCGGGCTCGGCTCGGCCGTCGGCGCAACCAACCAACTGGTTGGATGGGCGATTTTCACCGCGCTCGGCTGGCAGGGTTGGCTGGCGGTTTGGCCGGCGCTCGTCCTTATCGCGTTCGGCGTGGTGCCGCGGCTGCGCACGTACTGGCGGATCGCTGAGCCCAAGCCGCTTCCACTGTTCTGGACGTGGGGCATGGCGATCGCCGCGGCGGTGCTGCTCGGCGGGACGGTTCTGGGGGTGATGAGCTACCACCCGGCGCCACCGGACGGTACGTCGTACTATCAGGATCTGCTCTACCACCTGTCAATGCTGACCGAACTGACCCGCTCGGTGCCGCCGGAGTTGCCGCAGGTGGCGGGGGAGTCGCTGGAGTACCACTGGTTCGCGAACGCCGACATGGCCGCTTCGGTGGACATCACCAAGCTCTCGCCGATCATCGTGCTCTACCGCCTGTGGTTGCTGCCGCAACTCGTGGTGGCGCTGCTGGTGACCGCCACTCTGGTTCGCACGGTCAGCCGCGCGTGGTGGACCGGCGTACTGGCGGCTGCCGCGCTGGCCGGGCCGCAGCTGTTCCTGTTCTTCGACACCTCGGTGAACCTGACACCGCCGCTGAGCCTGCTCAGCCCGTCCCAGACGTTCGGAATGATCGCCGGTACCGCGGCCGCCGTGTTCCTGATCCACGTCCTCTTCAAAGGTGCCGGTGGCAAGGGGTTGTGGCTGCTGGCTTTCGCGGTCGCGGTCGTCGGAGGTGGTTCCAAGCCGACGATCCTGCCGATCCTGGTCGGCGCGGTCGGGTTGTCGGCGCTATTCCTGCTGGTCCGGGATCGTCGCATGCCCTGGCGGTTCGTTGCCGCGGGCTCTCTGCTGGTGGCGGCCGCTGTCGCGACGATGGTCACAGTCGCGGGGAGTACCAGCGGTTCCGGGCTTCAGCTTCTGGCGGTCGTGAAGACGACCGGCGGCTATGCGGCGGCGACCGGCGATCTGACGCAGGCCGGTGAGGGCGGGTTGATCCTGCCCGCGCTGACGTCGGGACTGTTGCCGGTTGCCGGCGTCGTGGTTGTCTCGTTGCTCTTGCTGATCGGGCAACTGCTGGCTGTCGTGGGCTACGGCTTGCTCGTTGGGCGGGAACTGCGGCGCGATCCGCTGGGCTGGTTCCTGCTGGGTGGGCTGATCGCGGGCTGGGCCGGGTTCCTGGTGATCGACCACCCGTCCGTGAGCGAGGCGTACTTCGTCCACAGCATCGTCCCCTTCAGCCTGGCCGCAGCCGGTTGGCTCGCCGCATCCTGGACGCGCGCCTACGGCACGTCAGGGGCGACGCTTCGGCCGCCCCGGCGAGCGGTCCTGCTCAAGCTCGCCTCCGCGGCTGTACTTCTCGGCGGTCTCTACGCCTTCGTTCTGCTGACGACAGACGCGACACCGCGCGGATCACAACTGCAGCGGATCTTCCTGGTCGCTCGTCCGGTGATCGTCGTCATCGTGCTCACCGCTGTTCTTGCGCTCGTCTGGGTCCTGCTAACCAAGCGCAGACCAGCCTTGGCCGGTCTCGGCGGGGTGCTCGTCCTTTTGACGCTCCTGGTGATTCCCTCGGCTCGCACCCTCGAGCAGAGCCTGCAGCAAGACAAGCGGGCGCAGACCTTCACCTCCGCCACCTGGTGGGTCTACCCGGATGAGAAGGCCGCCGCGCTCTGGCTGGCGCAGAACTCCGCGCCCACCGACATCGTGGTGAGCAACACCTGGTGCCGCCCGGCGCCGAAACAAGGGCCGGGCTGCGACGCGCGGGGCTACCTCGTCAGCGGGATCGCCGGCCGTCGCACGTTCCTCGAGGGCTGGGGCTACACCTCGCAGGCGATGAAGAACCAAGGAGTCGGCGGGCTGCGCTACAACCAGCAGCCGTCGCCATGGCCGGACCGCGTCGACCTGACGAACCAGGCGCTCTACAAGCCGACCCCCGAAGTACTGCGCCGGCTGCGCGACGAGTACGGCGTCCGCTGGCTGTACGCCGATCTGTTCGGCGGCCCGGTGTCTCCGGCGCTGAACGACCTGGCCGTGTTGCGACACAGTTGGCAACGGGTCCGCATCTACGAACTCACCCGCTGATCCCGCGTAACATCGGGCTGGCGTAGAGCGTTACCTCTACGCTGGCCCGCTCGCCCCGAGGCCGACGCATGCGGAAACGTGAGCTCGGGAGGGCGTGGGAATGACGGCGACACGGTCCGGCCGGCTCATCGCCGTCTGCCTCGCCATCGGCATCGTCAGCCCGCTCGGCATCGGCCCGCTCAGCATCGGACCTGTCGGCGTCGGGCCCTTCGGCCCGGTTGAGGCCGCCGCCTATCAGGTGCCCTCGGCCCCCTTCGAGCAGGCCGCCACCGCGACGGCGGTGATGCCCGGCTCCGGCCTCATCCAGACGGTCGCCGTGACTGGCCAGACCGAGTTGCTCGACGCAACCACCGCCGGGGTGCGGGGAACAACGGCGAAGACCTACTCGCCGGAGATCCCGCGCACGACCCCCGCCCAGGACCTCGTGGTCAACACCGGCACCTGCGCCGCGACCGGCACCTGTGGCAACCGCGGGACGGTGACGATCACCTTCTCCCAGCCGGTGCGCAACCCGATCCTGCACCTCGCCGGCATCGGCGGCGCCGCGACGCAGACCGTGAACGGCCGGATCAGCGCGCAGTCCGAACTGCACTCCGTGCTCAAGCTGACGACGGCCGGGCTGAGCCTGACGAAGGTGGGGCAGGGCAACAACCTCGCGGTCGGCAGCGACACGATCGCTCCCGCGAATCCGGACGCCGGGCCGAACTGCGTCAACACCGACACCGGCGACGGACCCGACGCGTCGGCCACCGCGGCCTGCGGTTCGGTCCAGGTCAACGGCGTCGCGAAGTCCATCGCCTTCGACCTGACCGCCGTCTTCACCAAGAACCCGACGCTCCCGGCGTTCAACACGGCATCCTCCGGCGACGCGTTCTCGATCGTCGCGTCCACCGGCGAGGACTTCGGCGACGCGCCCGCGTCGTACGGCGCTGCCTGGTCGGTGCTCAGTGATGTCCGGCTCGGCACGGAGGCGACCGAGGACAACGCGGCCGTTGCCAACGGCACCAGCACTCCGACCACGCCCGAGCGAGGTGACGACGGAGTCACCTTCAAACCGCTGACCACCAGGGCCAAGGAGTACGCGGCGTCCGTCGCCCCCACCGGTACGACGAAGCCCGGTCGCGTCTGCGGGTGGCTCGACCTCGACAAGAGCGGCACGTTCCAGCCGGGCGAGCGCTCGTGTGCGACCTTCGCCGCCGGCCAGACCACCGCCACCCTGAACTGGCCGAAACTCCCCAAGCTGATAGCCGGTACGACGTACCTGCGGGTGCGGGCCGGCTACACGGCGGCGCAGATCGAGAAGCCGATCGGCGCATCGGACAGCGGCGAGGTCGAGGACTACCAACTCGCGATCGCGCCGCCTCCTCCGCCCGTGGCGACCCCGGACACCGCCACCACGCCGTACGACACCGTGCTTACGGCCGAGGTGCTCGGCAACGACAAGCCAGGCGATCCCGACAGTCCCTTGCAGCCCGGCACGCTCTGCCTTGTCCAGGGCAACGAGTGTGTGCAGATGGTCAACGTCGTCGCCCAGGGCAAGTACGTGGCGAAGACCGACGGCAAGATCGACTTCGAGCCGGTGCCCGGATTCGTCGGCGTCGGCAAGCCCGTCACCTATCGGATCGCCGACAGCAACGGAACGACCGCGACGGCCACGCTGACCGTCACTGTCTCGCTCCCCGCCAGGCCGGTGGCCGCGCCCGACACGGCGACCACCCCGCAGAACGTCAGCCTCGCACTCGCCCCGCTCGCGAACGACAAGGCGGCGCCCGGCGTCACCCTCGTCCCCGCATCCGTCGTCCTGCGGGATCCGGCGGACGCGATCTTCACGAAGAAGGTCATCGTGCCGGGCGAGGGCAGTTACACGGTGAAACCGAGCGGTGCCGTCGACTTCGTTCCGTTGCCCCAGTTCACCGGGGCCGCGACGTCGATCGGGTACCGCGTCACCGACAGCACCGGCCAATTCGCCGAGTCGACCCTGGCCGTCTCGATCACGCCAGTGACTCCGACGGCGGCCGGTGACTCGGCCGGCACCCCGTTCGACACCAATGCGGTCGTCCCGGTGCTCGACAACGACCTGCCCGGGTCGCCCGACGCGCCGCTGGACCCGCTCAGCCTGAAGCTCGTCGACCCCGCCAGTTCGGCTTTGGTCGACAAGGTGACCGTGCCGCGTCAGGGCGGCTTCGCCGTTGCCGACGGCAAGGTGACCTTCGAACCGGTGTCGGGTTTCCAGGGCGTTACCACCCCGCTGACCTACCAAGTGCTCGACAAGAACGGCACTGCCGCACGAGCCCAACTCACCGTCTCCGTCGATGCGCCCGGCCCGCCCGTCGCCAACCCGGACACGGCTGTTGCGCTACAGGGTGGTTCGGCTTACATCGCGGTGCTGGACAACGACAAACCAGGTCCGACCGGTTCCCCGCTCGTACCGGGCAGCGTGCGTCTGCTCCCGGCGCAGGTCAAGGGTCAGCCGGTGACGACGCTTGTCGTCCCCGGTCAGGGCAAGTACACGGTGATGTCCGACGGCCGGGTGCTCTTCGAGTCGGTCCCGGCCTTCAGCGGCAAGGCGACCCCGGTCGGCTACCAAGTGGCCGACGGCAACGGCGCGATCGGGAAGTCGACCCTGACCGTCGAGGTCACCAAGGTCCAGCCGGACGCGACGGACGACACCGCCAGTACGGCGTACGACCGGAACGTCAGCGTGAACGTGCTCGTCAACGACAGCGCCGGCGATCCGGCCGTGCCGCTGGTGCCGAGCAGCCTGCGGCTGATCGACCCGCTGACGGACCAGCCGAAGACGACCATGGTGGTCGACGGCGAGGCGACCTTCAAGGCGCTCACGAACGGCACGGTCGAGGTGGACCCGCTGCCGACCTGGACCGGCGTCGCGACGCCGCTGACCTACACGGTCTCGGACGTGAACGGCACGATCGCGACGGCGACGCTGACGGTCACCGTCGCCAAGCCGCCGGCGCCGACCGCGAAGCCCGACACCGCCAGTGTGAAGCAGGACAACCCGGTCACGCTCGACCCGCTGGCCAACGACACGTCCGGTCACGGCACCGGCCTCGATCCGCTCAGCCTGGTCCTGATCGACCCCGCCGACGGTTCGCTCAAGAAGGTCGTCACGATCGCCGGGCAGGGCAGCTTGCACGCGAACCCCGACGGTACGGTCGGTTTCGACCCGCTGCCGGCCTTCACCGGTACTGCGACCCCGATCACCTACCGGGTCTCCGACTGGTTCGACCAGGCCACTCGATCGACCATCACCGTCACGGTGACGCCGATCGTCCCGACGGCCGAGGACGACATCGCCACCACGCCGTTCGGTACCACCGCGACGGTCAAGGTGCTCTCGAACGACAAGGCCGGCGACGTGAGCGCGCCGCTGGTCGTGGGCAGCCTGGTGCTGAAGGACCCGGCCGACGGGCTGTTCAAGACCGCGGCGACGATCAAGGGTGAAGGTGTCTACACGGCTCGGGCCGGGGTGATCGTCTTCGTGCCCGCGCCGTCGTTCAGCGGACCGGGGACGGTGCTGACCTATCAAGTCGCCGATGACAACGAGACGATCGCGACCGCCACGGTATGGGTGACCGTCGGGTTGCCGCCGGTCGCGCAGGCCGACAACGCCTCGACCCTGCAGAACGTCACCGTCACGGTGAACGTGCTGTCCAACGACAGCCCCGGCACCGGCGCGAAGCTCGATCCGGCCTCGGTGGTCATCGACGACCCGACCACCCGCGCGGCCGGCTTCGGTAAAACCGTGAGGGTGGCCGGACAGGGCATCTACACCGTCCAGCCGAGTGGGGCGATCCAGTTCGACCCGGTGCCCGCCTTCCGCGGGGCCGGCCGGCCGATCGCGTACCAGGTCACCGACTCCAACAAGAATGTCGCCGGGTCGACTCTCGGCGTCGCGGTCACCCCGGTCGAGCCGTTCACCGTCGACGATTCCGCGATCACGCCGTTCAACCAGCCGATCACGCTGAAGGTGCTGACCAACGACAAACCCGGCGATCCGAGCGCGCCGCTGGTCCCGGCCAGTCTGCTGCTGCAGGACCCGGCCGACCTCACGTCGTACAAGAAAACCGTCACGCAACCACGCGAAGGCACCTACACCGCGAACCCGGACGGCTCGGTGACCTTCACCCCGGTGAAGAACTACCAGGGCATGACCACGCCGGCGACGTACCGGGTGAGCGACGCCAACGGGACCTCCTCGGACGGACTGATCTTCCTCACTGTCGGCAAGGGCCCGCAGGCCAAACCGGACACCAGTACGACGAAGCAGAACCTCGACGTCAAGGTGGACCCGCTGGTGAACGACCAGCCGGGCACGGACGCCGAGATCGAGAAGACCTCGGTGCAGTTGTTCGGTGCGACCACGCGATCGTGGGGGAGGACCGTCACGATCGCCGGGCAGGGCACGTACAAGGTCGATCAGGTGACCGGGAAGATCACCTTCGACCCGGTGCCGACGTTCAGCGGGCCGAGTTCGATCGCCTACCAGGTGACCGACACGAGCCGGAATACGGCGACCTCGACGGTGACCGTGACGGTCGACCCGATCCTTCCGGACCCGGCGAACGACACGGCCTCGACCGCTTTCGACACACCAGTGACCGTGCCGGTGCTCACGAACGACAAGGCCGGGGATCCGAGTGCGCCGCTGGTGCCGGGCAGCGTCCGGCTGATCGACTTCGCCAGCGGGGATCCGGTGACGAGCCTGTTCGTTCCCGGGCAGGGCACGTACACAGTGCAGCCCGACGGCGGCATCCGGTTGCTGCCCTTCGGCGGTTTGACCGGTGAGGCCACGCCGGTGGCGTACCAGGTTCTCGACGCGAACGGGACTGCCGGAACCGCGACCTTGACGGTGACGGTCGGGACCAAGCCGATCGCACTACCTGACGTCGCGCAGACGAAGCAGCACCTGCCCGTGAGTTTCGATCCGCTGGTCAACGACAAGCCCGGCGCCGGCGCGAAGCTCGATCCGGCGACGCTGCTGCTGGTGGATGCTGCCGGCAAGTTGGTCGACAAGGTCGCCGTGCCCGGGCAAGGCGTCCATGTGGTTGCCGCGGGCAAGATCACCTTCACTCCGGTGGCCACCTTCACGGGCAGTTCGCGGCCGACGGCGTACGAGGTGAAGGACAGCAACCGGAACGCCGCGCGGTCGACCGTGAGCGTGACCGTGCTCCCGGTCCGGCCGGTGGCCGTGGACGACACGGCGACCACGGCGTACGGCGTACCGGTGAGCGTGCGGGTGCTCGGCAACGACAAGGCCGGCGATCCGTCGGCCGCGCTGGTTCCCGGGTCGGTCGTGCTGCGCGACCCGGCGGACGGCAAGGACAAGGCTTCGGTGACGATCCAGGGTGAGGGCACGTTCGTGGCCGGCCCGGACGGCACCGTCGGATACACCCCGGTGAAGGGTTTCACCGGTACCACCAGATCGCTCACCTACCGGGTGACCGATGCGAACGGGACGTCGGACACGGCTCGCCTGGAGATCACCGTCAGTGGTCCCAGCGGGGCGAAGGCCATCCCGGACAGCGGTACCGGCAGCCCCGGCAACCCGGTGGTCGTCAACCCCCTCCTGAACGACGCCGCGACGCAGGGCGCGGTCTGGGATCCGGGCACTGTGTGCCTGGTGACCGGACCGGCCACCTGTGGGAAGCGGGTGGTCGTACCGGACGTCGGAGTCTGGACGGTCGGTACCGACGGGTCGATCAGGCTCGTTCCGGAGCGGGGTTTCCTCGGGACGGCGAAACAGTCGTACCGGGTCGCTGACACGAACGGCGTGACAGTGACCTCCCAGGTGAGGATGACCGTCGGGGCCAAGCCGGCCACGCAGACCCAGGTGGACAAGGCCGCGCTGCCGGACACCGGCGGCCCCTCGGCCCTGCTCCTCACCCTGGCGACGCTGCTGGTCGCGCTGGGTATCACGCTGCTGGGACTGGCCCGCCGGGGCCGCCAATAGTGGGGAACCGTGGTGCCGGGTCCCGCTGAGGAGCGGGACCCGGCACTGGTGGCTACAGGTCCATCACCAGCATGATCTCGTCGCGGTAGTCGTCCGCCGCGACCCGTACCGCGCGCGGATGCGCCCCCACGATGCGGTAGCCGAGTGGCTGGTAGAACTGCTCCAGGCCGCCGCCGTCACGGATGGTGAGTTGTAGTTGCTCCAGGCCCAGGTCCACCGCGGACTGCCGGAGCCCGTTCATCAACAGCCGCCCCGCGCCGCCGCCCTGATACTTCGGATGCACCATCACGCGGAGCACGGTCCGCCAATGGGTGTTCAGCGCGCTGCCCTTGCCGACCAGCAGGCCCATCCCGACATACCGCTCGCCGTTGTGCAGCACGCCCAGCAGATCCTTGCCACCGGCAACCCGCTCGAGGGCCAGGTCCAACTCCTCGGCGACCAGGTGCACCGGCGCCGGCGCGGTGAACCCGACGCTCCCACCGGCATCGGTCGCGGCGATCCAGGTGTCCAGCAGATCCGCCCGCAACCCGGGATCGGCGACCCCGTCCGCCTCGATCACGACGTACTCCATCAATGCCTCCCAGATGCGACTGATTTGCACCTGGAAGTGTACGGAACGGCCGCACTACGCGGGCTTCCGCCCAATGGTCACCAGGTACTCCGCCGAGATCTCCAGCGTGCCGTCCGTCGCGGTGTTCCATTCCTCGTCGAAGGCCACGACGTCCGCCCTGAGCTCCGGCCACCGGTCGCCGAGCACCTGCCGGGCCATCACGAGGGGACCGAACTTCTCCTCGTAGAACCGCACTCGCGCCTCGGCCGACGGCGACTTGAAGAGGATGTGGTCGAGGTGGAAGTCGAGGTCCAGCCCGGGCAACAGCCGGGTGACCTCCTCCGGATCGCCCCAGAGCACCGGCGAGCGGGTTTCGGGCGAGGGCGGCAGGTGGCGGTCGATCACTCCGAACAGTTGCCCGCTGTACCCGGCCGGCGTCCAGGTGGCGAGCGCCACGATGCCGCCCGGTTTGCAGACCCGGACCAACTCGTCGGCGGCCCGCTGCTGGTCGGGCGCGAACATGTGCCCGAAGGTGGAGAACACCCGGTCGAAGCGGCCGTCGTCGAACGGCAGATCCTCGGCATCCGCCTCCACCCAGTCGATGCTGACGCCCGCGTCCGCCGCTCGTCGCCGGCCGGCCTCGAAGTGCGCCGGCGTCAGGTCCGACGCCGTCACCGTCGCGCCCCGCAGCGCCGCCTGGATCGCGACCGAACTGCCCGACCCGGTGGCGACGTCGAGCACCTCCATCCCCGCGCCGACCGGTACTTCGTCGAGCAGGCGCGGTCCGGCCGCCGCGATCAGCGCGGCGACCTCGTCCCACTCGCCAGCCGACCAGACTGCCTTGTTGATCCGCCGGATCTCGTCCATGGCTGCCACTCCTCAGCCGTCAATCTAGTGAGGAAGCTCGCTCAAGCGGGGCAGCAGCGTGAGCTTGTCCGGATTCCGGATCAGATACAGCTCGCTGATCACGCCGGACTCATCGATCTCCATGAACCCCGCGCTGTCGACCTCGTCGCCGTTGTAGGCGATGAACGCCTGTTCCCCGTTCAGTTCGGCCAGCCGGACCTCGAAGTTCTGGATGTCGGGATCGGTCGCCAGCACCCCGAACAACCAGCGAGCGACCTTCTCCGGACCATGCAGCGGGCGGAGCGCGGCCCTCTTCTTGCCGCCACCGTCGCTCACCAGGACGACATCGGGGGCAAGGAGTGAGACGACCTGCTCGAAGTCACCCGACCACGCGGCGGCCAGGAACCGGCTGGTGATCTCGGTGTGGCGCGCCTTGTCGACCTGGTGCCGCGGCTGGCGGGCATGGACGTGCTCCCGAGCCCGGTGCGCCAACTGCCGTACCGCGGACTCCGACCGCCCGAGCGTCTCGGCGATCTCCGCGAACGGCAGATCGAACACCTCGCGCAGTACGAACGTCGCCCGCTCGAGCGGCGACAACGTCTCGAGCACGACCAGCATCGCCATCGACACCGAGTCCGCGACTTCCGCGACCGCGGCCGGGTCGTCCTCGGCGGCGGTCGAGATCAGCGGCTCGGGCAGCCACGGACCGACGTACTGCTCGCGCTGGGACTTCTGCTGCCGGAGCCGGTTCAGCGCGAGCCTGGTGGTGATCCTGATCAGATACGCCCGGACGTCGCGCACCTCCTCGCGCTCCGCGGCGGACCACCGCAACCAGGTCTCCTGTACGACGTCCTCCGCGTCGACCACACTCCCGACCACCCGGTACGCCGCTCCGATCAGGACCGCCCGGTGCTCCGCGAACTCCGTGGCCAGTTCGTCCTCTCCCGTCACGCCGGCCTCACTTCGCAGTACTCCTTGAATCCCTGGCTGGTCAGTCCGAGGGCGGCGTTGGTCCGGGAGCGGAGGTTCTCCAGCGCGACCATCGACGTGAGTTCGACGATCTCGGCGTCGCTCAGGTCGCGCCTGAGCCGTTCGACCTGCTCGTCGGTCACCTCGGGCGGCGTCGCTGTCATCGCCTCGGCGTACTCCATCACCGCGCGCTCCAGATCCGTGTAGACGTCGCTGTCCCGCCAGCGTGGCACGGCGCGCAGCTTAGCCGGGGCGATGCCCTGGTGGTGGTACTCCCAATAGCCGAAATCCATGCACCAACTGCACCCGACCCTGGCGCTCGTCGCCATCACCGCGAGCGCCTTCAACGTCGGATCGGCGGTGTTCCAGCGCGCCGCCGACGCCTCCATCAACAGCGTCGTGGTCAGCACCCGCCGATTGTGCAACCCCACCTTCCCGGGATCCAGCACCTGGCCGTACTTCTTCCGGCTGAACCACTCAGCCGCCCGCACGAGCACCGTCCGCCGGTGCTCCAACTCGATCCGAGCCATCTCAACCTCCTCCGGTCGCCCTTCCGGACACGGCGGACCGGCTCGGATGTGACATCGTTGGATATTCTTCCGATCTCTGACATACTCATTCATATGAGCATCAAGGTCGCGGTCGCCGGCGCCAGTGGGTATGCCGGGGGAGAGTTGCTTCGGCTGCTGTCGGTCCACCCTGAGGTCGAGATCGGGGCGCTCACCGCCGGCGGCAGCGCCGGTACTGCGCTGGGCGGCCACCATCCACACCTTCTACCACTGGCCGGGCGCATCCTGCTCGAGACCTCGGCGGAGACGCTGGCCGGGCACGACGTGGTCTTTCTGGCCCTTCCCCATGGGCAGTCCGCCGAAATCGCCGAGCAACTCGGCGAGGACGTCACCGTGATCGACTGCGGCGCGGACTTCCGGCTGGTCGAGGCCGAGGCGTGGGTGGAGTTCTACGGTGGCAAGCACGCCGGCCACTGGCCGTACGGTCTGCCCGAACTGCCCGGTCAACGGGACAAGCTCCGCGGCGCGAACCGGGTCGCAGTACCGGGGTGTTATCCCACTGTGTCCACCCTTGCCCTGCTCCCCGCAGTACAGGGCGGTCTCGTTGATCCCGGCCAACTGGTGGTGGTCGCGGTGAGCGGGACGTCGGGAGCGGGCAAGGGTCCCAAGACGCACCTGATGGGTGCCGAGGTGATGGGCTCGGCGACCGCGTACGGCGTGGGCGGCGTGCACCGACACACTCCGGAGATCGAGCAGAACCTCGGCTTGGTCACCGACCAGCCCGTGTCCGTCTCCTTCACCCCGGTCCTGGCACCGATGGCGCGGGGAATCCTCGCGACCTGCAGCGCGCCGGTCACCGAAGGCACCACCGACGAGACTCTGCGCCAGGCCTATGAAGAGGCCTACGGCGACGAGCCCTTCATCCACCTGCTCCCCGAAGGACAGTGGCCGCAGACGCAGGCCACGCTCGGGGCGAACACAGTCCAGTTGCAAGTGACGCTGGACGAGCGGATCGGCCGCGCTGTGGTCGTCGCCGCGATGGACAACCTCACCAAGGGTACTACCGGCGCCGCCGTGCAGTGCATGAACCTGGCCGCCGGTCTCGACGAGACCCTGGCCCTTCCCCTCGTAGGAGTAGCGCCATGACATCCGGCGGGACCCTAGCTGTGACATCCCAGGACACCCAAGTCGATCGGAGCGCCGGAGTGACCGCGCCGGCCGGCTTCCGTGCGGCCGGGGTGATCGCCGGGATCAAGCCGGCCGGCAAGCCGGACCTCACCGTCGTCGTCAACGACGGCCCGTACGACCTCGCCGCGGGCGTCTTCACCACGAACAAGGTGAAGGCGGCTCCGGTGCTCTGGTCCCAGCAGGTGCTCACCGACGGCAAGCTGAAGGCCGTCGTGCTGAACTCGGGCGGCGCCAACGCCTGCACCGGCCCGGAGGGATTCCAGGACACCCACAAGACCGCCGAGGAACTGGCCGCGATCCTGGGCGTCGGCGCGATCGAGATCGGCGTCTGCTCCACCGGCCTGATCGGCGAGCGGCTGCCGATGGACAAGCTGCTGCCCGGTCTCCAGGCGGCAGTCGATGCCCTCGGCAACACTGCCGGCCACAGTCTGGCCGCGGCGACCGCGGTGATGACCACCGACAACGTGCCGAAGCAGGCGGTGCTGACGCACCCGGACGGCTGGAGCATCGGCGGCTTCGCCAAGGGCGCCGGCATGTGCGCCCCGAACATGGCGACCATGCTCAGCGTCATCACCACCGACGCGATCGTCGACCAGCCGCACCTCGACCACGTACTGCGGAACGCGGTCGGCAAGACCTTCAACCGGCTCGACGTGGACGGCGGTACGTCGACCAACGACACCGTGCTCCTGCTCAGCTCGGGTGCCTCCGGTGTCACGGTGGATCCGGACGAGTTCGAGGTGGCTCTCACCGCCCTGGCTGCTGACCTGGTGAAGCAGTTGCAGGCGGACGCCGAGGGCGTGACCAAGCACGTCAGCATCACCGTGCTGAACGCGGCCACCGAGGCCGAGGCGGTCGCCGCCGCCAAGGTCGTGGCCGAGGACAACCTCTGCAAGACCGCCTTCTTCGCCGCCGACCCGAACTGGGGCCGGATCGCGATGGCCGTCGGGAATGCCCCGACCGCCTTCGACCCGTCGCTGCTGGACATCACCTTGAACGGCGCCGCGATCTGCGTTGCGGGCGGCAAGGGCGTCGACCGGTCCGAGGCCGACCTGAGCGGCCTCGAGATCGACGTGGTGATCGACCTGCACGCCGGCAACGCGTCGGCAACCGTACTGACCACGGACCTGTCACACGCCTACGTCGAAGAGAACTCGGCGTACTCCTCATGACGGTACTTTCGGCCGGGCCTCCGGCGCCGGCGTGGTCATGGGGCTGGAACTCCCGGCCTTCCCTCGTCGCTCCAGTCGCTTCGCTCCCTCCACTCCTCAGTCCAGGCCGGGAGGCCCCATGACCGGGCTCCCTCCAGTCCTCAGTCCAGGCCGGGAGGCCCAATGACCGTCCTTGCGACTGCGCTCGAGAAGGCGGCGGTCCTCACCGAGGCGCTGCCGTGGTTGAAGGAGTTCCACGGTAAGACGATTGTGGTCAAGTACGGCGGCAACGCGATGGTGGACGACGAGCTCAAGCAGGCGTTCGCCTCCGACATCGTGTTTCTGCGCCACTGCGGCGTCCGGGTGGTCGTCGTGCACGGCGGCGGCCCGCAGATCAGCGACATGCTCGGCCGGCTCGGCATCGACAGCGAGTTCCGCGGCGGGCTGCGGGTCACCACGCCCGAGGCGATGGACGTGGTCGGCATGGTCCTGGTGGGCAAGGTCGGCCGCGAACTCGTCGGGCTGCTGAACGCGCACGGCCCGTTCGCCGTCGGCATGTCCGGCGAGGACGCGGGCCTGTTCACCGCGGAACGGCGGGGCGCGATGATCGACGGCGAGTCGGTCGACATCGGCCTGGTCGGCGACGTGGTGCACGTCCGTCCGGAGGCCGTCGTCGACCTGATCGATGCCGGCCGGATCCCGGTCGTCTCGACGATCGCCCCGGACGAGGACGGCCAGGCGCACAACGTGAACGCCGACACCGCCGCCTCCGCCCTGGCCGTCGCCCTCGGCGCCGAGAAACTCGTCGTCCTGACCGACGTCGCGGGCCTGTACCGCAACTGGCCCGAGAGCGACGAGATCGTCACCGAGATCGACGCCGCCGAACTGGCCGAACTGCTGCCCTCGCTGGCCTCGGGGATGGTCCCGAAGATGGAGGCCTGCCTGCGCGCGGTCCAGTCCGGGGTGTCCCGGGCGACCGTGATCGACGGGCGGGTGCCGCACTCGTTGCTGCTGGAGATCTTCACCGACGCCGGAAGTGGAACCCAGGTGATTCCGTCATGACCGAGCTAGTCACTGTCGAGGGCTCCCAGTCCGCCCTCACCGAGCGCTACACCGGCGCCTTGATGAACACCTTCGGCGCACCCAAGCGCGTACTGGTCCGCGGCGAAGGCGCCTACCTGTGGGACGCCGACGGCCGCAAGTACCTCGACCTGCTCGGCGGGCTCGCGGTGAACAGCCTCGGCCACGCGCACCCGTTCGTGGTGTCGGCCGTGACGAGCCAGCTCGCCACCCTCGGCCACGTGTCGAACTTCTTCGCCTCCGCGCCGCAGATCGCGCTGGCCGAGAAGCTGCTGTCGTTGTTCGACGCTCCGGGCAAGGTGTTCTTCACCAACTCCGGCACCGAGGCGAACGAGGCCGCCTTCAAGATCACCCGCAAGACCGGCCGAACCAAGATCGTCTCCACCGTCGGCGCCTTCCACGGCCGGACGATGGGCGCGCTCGCCATCACCTGGAAGCCCGCGTACCGCGAGCAGTTCGCCCCGCTGCCGGGCGACGTCACCTTCGTCCCGTACGGCGACGCGGCCGCGCTCGCCGCCGCGGTCGACGACGAGACGGCGGCGGTGGTACTCGAACCGATCCAGGGCGAGAACGGCGTCGTCGTCCCGCCGGACGGGTATCTCGCGGCCGCCCGGCAGATCACCTCCGCGCACGGCGCGTTGCTGTGGATCGACGAGATCCAGACCGGCGTCGGCCGGACCGGCGACTGGTTCGCCTTCCAGGCCGAGGGAATCACGCCCGACCTCGTCACCGTGGCGAAGGGGCTCGGCGCGGGGATCCCGATCGGTGCGTGCCTGGGCTTCGGGGCCGCGGCCGACCTGCTGCAGCCGGGGAACCACGGCACGACGTTCGGTGGCAACCCGGTCGCCGCGATCGCAGGGCTCGCCGTCCTCACGGTGATCGAGCGGGACGGCCTGCTCGCCAACGTCAATGCCGTCGGCAACCACCTGGTGTCGGCCATCGAGGCGCTGGACCACCCGCTGATCTCCGGCGTCCGGGGGCGTGGGCTGCTGCTCGCGATCCAGCTGACCCGGCCGGTGTCGGACCAGGTCGCCGCGCTGGCCCTGGAAGCCGGATTCGTGGTGAACAACCCGATTCCGGAGGCGATTCGGCTGGCGCCGCCGTACATTCTGAGCAAGGCTGACGCGGACAGCTTCGTCGCCGCGCTGCCCGGCCTGCTGGACCAGGTGGGGCTCGACCAGGAGGAGGGCGTATGACGGTATTGATGCCACGCCTCCGGGAGGCCCCATGACCAGGCACTTCCTGCGGGACGACGACCTCAGCCCGATCGAGCAGGACGAGGTCCTGACGCTGGCGGAGCAGATGGTCACCGACCGGTTCGGCCACCAGCCGCTGAAGGGCCCGCAGACCGTCGCGGTGATCTTCGACAAGACCTCCACCCGGACCCGGATCTCGTTCGCGGTCGGCATCGCCGAGCTCGGCGGAATACCGCTGATCATCGACGCGCAGACCTCGCAGATGGGCCGGGGCGAGCCGATCGCCGACACCGCGAAGGTGCTGGACCGGCAGGTCGGCGCGATCGTCTGGCGGACCTCGGGGCAGGTGCGGATCGAGGAGATGGCCGGCGCCTCGCGGGTGCCGGTGGTCAACGCGCTGACCGACGAGTTCCACCCGTGCCAGATCCTGGCCGACCTGCTCACCATTCGGCAGCACAAGGGCAAGACCGCCGGACTGAAGCTCGTCTACCTGGGCGACGGCGCGAACAACATGAGCCACTCGTACCTGCTCGGCGGCGCGACCGCGGGCATGCACGTCGTGGTCGGCTCCCCGGCGGAGTACCAGCCGGATGCGGCGATCCTGGCGAAGGCCGCCGAGATCGCTGAGTCCACCGGCGGTTCGGTGGCGTGGTCGGCGGACGCGTTGGAGGCCGTCGCGGGCGCGGATGTGGTTGCCACCGACACGTGGGTGTCGATGGGCCAGGAGTTCGAGGCGGCGACCCGCGAGGCTCCCTTCGTGCCCTATGCGGTGACCGAGCAGGTGATGGCGAAGGCGAACGACGACGCGATCGTGCTGCACTGCCTGCCCGCCTACCGGGGCAAGGAGATCGAGGCCGCCGTGATCGACGGCCCGCAGTCGGTCGTCTGGCACGAGGCGGAGAACCGGCTGCACGCGCAGAAGGCGCTGCTGGCCTGGCTGCTGGCGAGGAACTTCAGCTCATGAACGAGCGAAGCGAGTTCATCATCCAACACAGCGTGCTTTGTGCCTCATCCGCACCCGGAGCGAAGCGAGGACATGGATGAGTATTGCGGTACCGACGACCAAGACGGCGCGGCAGCAGCGGATCGTCGACCTGCTCGGGCGGCAGCCGGTGCGCTCGCAGACAGAGTTGGCCGATCTGCTGTCAGCTGCGGGGCTGGTCGTCGGCCAGGCCACCTTGTCCCGCGACCTGGTGGAGATCGGCGCGGTGAAGGTTCGCGACTCGGCCGGGCAGTTGGTGTACGCAGTACCGGGTGAGGGCGGTGACCGTACGCCGCGCGCCGGCGAGGCGGCCGCGTTCGAAGCCCGGCTCGGCCGGGTGGCGTCCGAGTTGCTCGTCTCCGCGGAGGGCAGCGCCAACCTGGTGATCCTGCGAACCCCGCCGGGTGCGGCCCAGTACTTCGCGTCGGCGATCGACCACGTGGGACTGGACGACGTACTCGGCACCATCGCCGGCGACGACACCGTGATGGTCGTGTCCCGTGACCCCGCCGGGGGAGAGGCGCTGGCGGCAAGATTTCTCAGCCTCGCCGCCCGCAGCGAGTCCAAGTAAGTCCCTTGAGAGGATGTTGGTGTGAGTTCTGGTGAGAGTGCTGCCCCTGCCGCGGCGCTGTGGGGCGGCCGGTTCGCGGGTGGTCCCGCGGACGCGCTAGCGGCGTTGAGCAAGTCGACCCACTTCGACTGGCGACTGGCTCCGTACGACATCGCCGGGTCGAAGGCGCACGCGAAGGTGCTGCACCGCGCGGGGCTGCTGACCGACGACGACCTCACCAAGATGCTGGCCGGGCTGGACGAGTTGCTGGCCGACGTGCTCGCGGGTTCCTTCCTCCCGGCTGACGACGATGAGGACGTGCACACCGCCCTCGAGCGCGGTCTGCTGGAGCGCCTCGGCGCCGAACTCGGTGGCCGGTTGCGGGCCGGCCGGTCGCGGAACGACCAGGTCGCCACCTTGTTCAAGAGCTTCCTGCGAGACCACGGCCGGATCATCGCCCGGCTCGTGCTGGACCAGGTGACCACCATCGCCGACCAGGCCGAGAAGCACCTCGGCGTCGCGATGCCCGGCCGGACCCATCTCCAGCACGCGCAGCCGGTGCTGTTGTCGCACCACCTGATGGCACACGCCTGGCCGTTGGTCCGCGATCTCGACCGGCTGGCCGAGTGGGATGCGCGCGTCGCCGCCGATTCGCCGTACGGGTCGGGGGCGCTGGCGGGTTCCTCGCTCGGGCTGGATCCGCAGTTCGTCGCGACCGAACTGGGCTTCACGAACTCCTCGGCGAACTCGATCGACGGGACCGCGGCGCGGGACTTCGTCGCCGAGTTCGCGTTCGTCACCGCGCAGATCGGTGTCGACCTGTCCCGGCAGGCCGAGGAGGTGATCATCTGGGCGACCAAGGAGTTCGGCTTCGTCCGGCTGGACGACGCGTTCTCGACCGGGTCGAGCATCATGCCGCAGAAGAAGAACCCGGACATCGCCGAACTGGCCCGCGGCAAGACCGGCCGGCTGATCGGCAACCTGACCGGGCTGCTGGCGACGCTGAAGGCGCAGCCGCTGGCGTACAACCGGGACCTGCAGGAGGACAAGGAGCCGGTCTTCGATTCGGTGGACACGCTCGAGGTGCTGCTGCCCGCGTTCACCGGGATGATCCGGACGCTGGTGTTCAACACCGAGCGGCTGGAGGAGTTGGCGCCGCAGGGGTTCTCGCTGGCGACCGACATCGCCGAGTGGCTGGTCCGGCAGAAGGTGCCGTTCCGGGTCGCGCACGAGCTGGCCGGCGCCTGTGTCCAGGAGTGCGAGAAGCGCGGGATCGAGCTGTGGGACCTGTCCGACGAGGACCTGGCCGCGATCTCGCCGTACCTGACGCCGGAGGTCCGTACGGTGCTGAGCGTCGAGGGTTCGGTTGCCTCCCGCAACGGCCGCGGCGGTACCGCGGGCGACCGGGTGGCCGAGCAGCTCGCCGAGCTCCGCACCCGTGCGGCCGAGCACGCCAAGCGGCTCGCCTAGATGCCGGTGAGCCGCGAGCTGCTGGCGGACCCGGTGCTCGACGTGGCACCGCAGTTGCTCGGCATGGTGCTCCGGCGGACCACACCAGAAGGCACGGTCGCCGTGCGCCTCACGGAAGTCGAGGCGTACGACGGGCCGAACGACCCCGGCTCACACGCCTTCCGGGGTCAGACTCCGCGCAACGCGGTGATGTTCGGGCCGCCCGGTCATCTCTACGTGTACTTCACCTACGGCATGCACTTCTGCATGAACATCAGCGCCGGCCCGGACGGACAACCGTCGGCGATCCTGCTGCGGGCCGGCGAGATCATCGAGGGCGTGGACCTCGCTCGCAAGCGCCGGGGGATGCCTGACTCGCCGGTGGCTAAGTTCAACGAAGCGGCAGGTGTCCTGCCCGGCAGGAAGCGCATTCAGATCCCGGCGAATCCCGACCGGGATCTGGCGCGGGGGCCGGCGCGCATGTGTGTTGCGCTGGGCATCGACCGGGAGGACGACGGGACCGATCTGCTGGCCCGCGACTCATCCATCCAGCTCCTGCCCGGTCCTGGCTTCGAGGGCGAACCGGCCACGGGCCCCCGGGTAGGGCTGCGCGAAGCCGCCGACTGGAACTGGCGGTTCTGGATCCCGGGCGACCCGACCGTCTCGCCGTACCGCCCGCACGTCCCCAAACGCCGCGGCTGACTCTGCCGCCGGCCTCAGCACTATGCCGACGACGTACTAGCGCTTCGCCAACTCGAGCACGTAGTCGAGTTGCGGGAGCCCGTGCTCGACCTCGGGGTCCGGGAACAACCCGATGTGCTGCACCCCGGCAGCCTCGAGCGCCTCGATGTGCGCGGCCGCATCGTCGAGAGTGCCGATCGGGCCGAGCTCGAGCCACCAGTCGTGCGGCATCGTGACGAGCCCGTCGACGCCCGATGCGGAGTACCGCTCGAGCAGGTCGGCATAGAACGGCAATGCCGGCAGCGCGGGGTTCTTCTGCTCGATCAACCCGGCCAGCCACGGCGCGGTCCACTCGTACGCCGTCTTGCGATCGCCGCGCACGCAGAACGCGCTGAACGCCGCAACAACGAACCCATCCGGCGAACCAGCCTGCTCGACCGCAGCCCGTACGTACGACGGGCTCGCGGGCTCCGCGAGCACGACCCCACCTCCGACTCGCCCGGCCAGTGCCATCGACTTCGGCCCGCGCACGCCGAGCAGAATCGGTGGCACGTCCGCAGGCGGGGCATCGAGCTTCACGTCGTCGAGGAAGACCGTCTTGCCGTCCATCGACACGCTCTCGCCGGCCAGCAGCCGGGTGACCGCGACCGTGACCTCCTCCAGCGCGGTCAACGGCGACTTCGGCCGGACGCCCATCTGCCCCATCCACTCCTGCACGCCGTGCCCGATGCCCGGCAGGAAGCGCCCGGGCGCGAGCGCACACAGCGTGGCGAACTCCATCGCCGTGACGGCGGCCGTCCGCGCCACGGCGGGCACGATGCCGAGGCCGACGGTGAGTCGCTCGGTCACGGTCAGCGCGGCGGCGGCGAGCGACGGGCCGGCGGTGTAGAAGCAGTCCTCGATCACCCACAGTTCGTCCGCGCCCCCTGCCTCCAGGCGGCGGGCGACGTCGGTCACCAGGGCGGCGGGAAACGTCCGGGGGAAGCACATTCCGAGAGCAGCGGAGGTCTGGGTCATATCGAGACAGTAAAGGTCGCCGGGGACAGTCCGGTGAGCGCGCGTACGGGACCTCAGGACGGGTAGGTTTCGTGGCATGGCCCGTCCGCACTACTCCTCCCGCCTGGAGGACTGGTTCAACTCCGGCGTGAAAGCGATCCTGAGCCGTCGCGGCTGGCGGGAGCGGATCATCCCGCACGTCGGTTACGGCACCCAGGAGTTCACCAGGGTGCTGGCCCGCGTCGTGCTCAGCCGCGACCCCCGCAACCAGCCCCGCCACGACGAGGACCAGGTGGTCCGCGGCTGGCGAGTCTTCGTGACGGCGCCGGCGACCGGAGTACAGGTGGCGGTCACGGTCGACGGTCAGAGCTTCGAGGGGACCACCGATCGGGGCGGATTCATCGACCTCGTCGTACCGGTGGTGCTGCCGCCGGGGTGGCACGAGATCAGCCTGGGCGTGCACGGCGAGCGGCAGGCCCGCGGGAAGGTGTACGTGCCCGATCCGGACGCCGACTTCGGCCTGGTCAGCGACATCGACGACACGGTGATGCTGACGATGCTGCCGCGACCTCTGATCGCCGCCTGGAACACCTTCGTCCGGGACGAGCAGGCCCGGCGGGTGGTGCCCGGCATGGCCGAGATGTACGCCGAACTGCTGGCAGACCACCCGGGTGCGCCGATCTTCTACCTGTCCACTGGTGCCTGGAACACGGCACCGACGCTGACCCGCTTTCTGGACCGGCACGGCTATCCGGCCGGGCCGATGCTGCTCACCGACTGGGGGCCGACCAACACCGGCTGGTTCCGCAGTGGACGCGAGCACAAGCGCAGTGCGCTGCATCGGTTGGCGACGGAGTTCCCCAACGTCAAGTGGGTGCTGGTAGGCGACGACGGTCAGCACGACCCCCAGCTGTACGGCGACTTCGCCCAGACCCACCCGGATCACGTCCGGGCGATCGGTATCCGGCAGTTGACCCCAGCGGAGCAGGTGCTGTCCCACGGTCTGCCGGTGCCTAATCCGGATCCAGGCGCGCACGATCCGCATCGCCCGACCGCGGCCACCGTCCACGGCCCGGACGGCCATGCGCTGGTTGCTCAGCTCCGAGCCGTTCTCTCCCGGCCCGAGGCCACCTAGGAGCGCTCTGGGTCCTACTGGCAGGCTTGGCGCTGATCCGACGTACTACGAGGAGAGACCAAGTGACCGACAGCGGGACCGCAAGCCGCACCCAGGTGCTCGACGACCTGGACAGCCGTGGCCTGATCGCGCACTCCACCGATCCCGACGCACTCCGCGCCGCCATGGCAGCCGGACCGATCACCTCGTACGTCGGGTTCGACCCGACCGCGCCGAGTTTGCACATGGGCAACCTGCTCCAACTGCTCACCCTGCGGCGGCTGCAGTTGGCCGGTCACAACCCGATCGGGCTCGTGGGTGGAGCCACCGGGCTGATCGGCGATCCCAAGGAGTCGTCCGAGCGGGTGCTGAACCCCAAGGACGTCGTCCAGCAGTGGGTGGAGAAGGTCCGCAGCCAGGTGGAGCGGTTCGTCGACTTCGACCAGTCGCTGCCCAACCCGGCACGGATGGTGAACAACTACGACTGGACCAAGGACCTCAACACCCTCGACTTCCTCCGCGACATCGGCAAGCACTTCCCGGTGAACCGGATGCTGGGTCGTGAGGTGGTGAAGGCCCGCCTCGAGCAGGGGATCAGCTACACGGAGTTCAGCTACGTGCTGCTGCAGTCACTGGACTACCTGGAGCTGTACCGCCGGCACGGGTGCACGCTGCAGACCGGTGGAAGCGACCAGTGGGGGAACCTGACCGCCGGGGTGGAGCTGATCCGGCGTACCGAGTCGGGGAAGGCCCACGCGCTGGCGACGCCATTGGTGACCAAGGCGGACGGGACGAAGTTCGGCAAGACCGAGTCGGGGACCGTGTGGCTGGACCGGGAGCTGACTTCGCCGTACGCGTTCTACCAGTTCTGGTTCAACACCGATGATCGCGATGTGATGCAGCTGGTGCGGTTCTACACGTTCCGGACTGCTGAGGAGATCGCCGCGCTCGATGAGGCGACTGCCGAGCGTCCTCATGCTCGTGAGGCGCAGCGCGTTCTCGCGGAGGACGTCACCACCCTGGTCCACGGCAGGGAGGAGACCGAACAGGTTCAGTTGGCCGCGAAGGCGCTCTTCGGGCAGTCGGATCTACGCGCACTGAGTGCCGACACCCTCCGCGCGGCTCTCCGCGAGGCACCCCACGTGGAGCTCGCCGCCGGCGAACCGATGCCGCAGTACGCCGATCTCCTGGTGAAGTCCGGCCTGGTGGCCAGCAAGTCCGCGGCTCGTCGCACGGTCGCGGAGGGCGGGGGATACCTGAACAACGAGAAGGTGAGCGACCCGGAGTACGTGCCGGGCAGTGACGACTTGCTGCCTGGGGGTGCGCTGGTGCTCCGGCGCGGGAAGCGTTCGTTTGCAGGGGTTCTGGCCTCGCCGGCGGCGGGCTGACCTATCCCACATCGGTGTTGCCGGGGGCAAATTGCACCCGTGTGATCCTGGGCACCGGGAACCGATTTGACCCGCCGCCCGCAAGCCACGTAATGTTCTTCTTGTTGGAGCGAGTGCGGGACGCGAAAGCGGCCGGACGCTCCGAACCCCCCAAAGGCTACTGCAGCCGAAACGCGCCTCCGGGCTCGGGTCGGCAGCTCAGACGCGGGGTGGAGGGTCGGAAAAGTCGGGCTTGACCCGGTTGATCGGATCCGGTAGAGTAACGCAGGTTGCCCCGGAGTCCTGGCTGAGAGGCCAAGGACGCGGTGAGCGCCCGATTCTTGAGAACTCAACAGCGTGCCGAAAGTCAATGCCGAAATTTAGCATTAACCCCCATCACGGGTCTCGGTGTAAGTGGGTCTGCTGGCCTCTTCGAGGTTGGTAGGTCTGGTTCATCGTTGATTCGTGTTGGATTCCTTTGTAATTTTTCTGGATTCAAGTCAGTTTGATTTGTTTCTGATTGCAATGGATCGTTTTTCGTTTGTCTGTTATCCGCACTTCGGTGTGGTTGACATATAGATTTCAACGGAGAGTTTGATCCTGGCTCAGGACGAACGCTGGCGGCGTGCTTAAC
>NZ_BAAAOS010000032.1:0-205691 GCF_039530625.1 Kribbella sancticallisti
CGGCCAGAGGAACTCGTTCCACGGCCCGATGAAGGTCACCAGGACCCCGGTCAGCAAGGCTGGCCGCACCAGCGGGATCGCGATCCGCCACAGCGTGTTCAACTCGTCCGCGCCGTCGATCCGGGCGGCGTCGAACAATTCCTGGGGTAGTTGCAGGAAGTACTGGCGGACGATGAAGACCGCGGTCGAGTTGATCGCGAACGGCGCGATCATGCCGAGGTAGGAGTCGGCCAGCCCGTAGCTGCGCACGACCATCACATACAACGGGATGGTCAGCAACTGGAACGGGACCACCTGAACCAGCAACATCAGGCTGAACACCGCACCCCGGCCCCGGAACTGCAACCGGGCCAGCGCATAACCGGCGAGCACTCCGAACACCATCGTGCCCAGGAGCACCCCGCCGGTGAAGATGCCGGAGTTCAGCAACGACTGGCCCAGGTCGATCGCGGTGTCGATCTCCGTGTAGTTCTTGCCGGTCAGGTTCCCCGGGTTCGGGAACGCGCCCTTCAGGCTGGGATCCGGCTCGGCCTGCAGGCTGCCGATCAGCATGTAGTAGAACGGGAACAAGAACACGAACGCGCCGACCAGCAAGAGCAGGAAGCGCCCCGAGAGCCGCCGTTGCCGCGTGGTGTGCATCAATCCTCCCTGGACACGAACCGGCGTTCGATGAGTGCGAGCAGCAGCACACCGATCACCAGCAGGACACCGATCGCCGAGCCGATGTCCGGGTTGCCCTGCTCGATGCCGCGCTGGTACATGATCAGCACCGGCGAAGCAGAGGCCCCGTCAGGGCCGCCGCCACCGGTGAGCAGATACGGCTCGGTGAACAGGTTCGCCCCCGTCACCGTCGCCAACAGGACGACCAGCGTGGTGGCCGGGCGGACGCCGGGCACGGTGACGTTCCAGAACGACTTCACCCGCCCGGCGCCGTCCATCGCGGCCGCCTCGTAGAGATCCTTCGACACGTTCTGCAACGCCGCCAGGTAGAGCAGGATGAAGAAGCCCAACTGTTTCCAGGTCACATAGATCGCCACCGTCGGCATCGCGAGATTCGAGTTGACCAGCCAGGACGGATCCGGGGCGAGCGGGCCGAGCACGGTGTTGACCAGCCCGTTCGAGTTGAACAAGAACAGCCAGACCCCGACCACAGCGACGCTCGCCGCGACGTACGGCACGTAGTAGCTGACCCGGAAGAACGTCCGCCACCTGATCGCGCTGTTCAACGCGTAGGCCAGCAGCAGCGACAACACCACCGTCAATGGAACGTTGATCAGCAAGAAGATGCCGACGTTCACGAACGACCGGCGCACCGCCGGATCGGACAGGACCGCGGCGTAGTTCTCCAAGCCCACGAACGGCCGCTCCACCACCGCACCGGGCGCGGTGAAGAAGTAGTCGTGGAACGACATGTAGACCGCGAACCCCAACGGGTAGGCGAAGATCGCGGCCAGGAACACCACGTACGGGGTGACGAACGCGGTACCGATCGGCTGTTTACCCAACACACCCGACAACCCACGCCCCCTCGGCCGGGCCGACCGAGGGCTCCCGCCCGACGGGCGCCTTCCGGGCAGTGCGGACCACGGCCCGGTGAGCCGGGTGGCGGGGCGGCGGTTCATGACTGCGAGGCGAGCTGGTCGACCTTCTGGGCGGCTCCGTCCAGGGCTGCGCCCGGGTCCTCCTGGCCGAAGATCACCGACTTGGAGTACGCGTCACGGAAGGTCTGCCAGATGGTGATCGAGTTCGGCACGTTCGGCACCTCCACCGTCCGGGCGGCCTGATCGGCGAACGACTGGTAATCCGGGTTCTTCGCGAAGTACTCCGGGTAGCTGCCGGCCACGTCGTTCCGCAGCGGCATCTGACCGGTGGCCTCCAGCAACTTGCCGTCCTGCTCCTTGCTGGTCGCGAACTCGAGCACGTCCCACGCGGTTCCGCGGTTCTTGCACGCCGAGTACATCGCGACGTTCTTCGCGTCACTGAAGGTGTAGGTCTCCGCCGCGGGCTTACCGGCCGAGGTCGGCACCGGTACGGCGCCCCACTCGACCTTGCCCTTGTACGTCGCGATCGCCCAAGGCCCGACCACGGCCATCGCGGCGGTGCCGTCGACGAACGAGTCACCCGTGTACTTCTCCTGCGACGCCAGCTTCTCGGCGTACATCGTGCGCCAGAACCCGGCGACCTTCTTGCCCTCCTCGGAGGTGAACTGGGACTTACCGTCCTCGACCAACTGCTTGCCACCGGTCTCGGCCGCGAACAACGGATAGAAATCGAACCACGACTGATAGAACTCGTTGCTCGGCGCCGGATAGATCGCGAACTTCGCGGCCTTCGACGCGACCAACTTGCGCGACGCCGCCAAGAACTCCTCATACGTCGCCAACGGCGGCTTCGCCGCGTCGATCCCCGCCTTGGCGAAGGCCGTCTTGTTGTAGAAGATCATCACCGGGTTGGCCTTCCACGGCATCTGGTAATACTTACCGTCGGTCGACCTGTACTGCTCCGCGACCTTCCCGCTGCGCTCCTCGACGTACGACTTACCGTCCCCGAAGCCGTCGAGCGCCACCAGACCACCCTGCTTCTGAAACTGCGACACCGACGCCGGCGACGTGTTGAAAATCAGACACGGCGCATTACCCGCGGTGATCGCCGCGCCGATCACCTCTTCGGAGCTCTTACCGGTCGGGATCTCCTGCGCGGTCACCTTCTGATCCGCATGCGCCGCGTTCCACGCCGCGACCATCTGCCGACCCCACGCCACCTCTTCGGCATTGTTCGACAGCCAGACGGTGATCTCACCCCTGGCCTGCGCCGCCGCATCGGCATCACCGCCACCATCGCTACCGCCACAGGCGGCCGCAGTACCAGCCAAACCCACAGCCAACAACGCCGCGGTCAGCTTCCTCCAGCGAAACTTCATGACTCCTCCAACAATCCATGCCGGAAGCGAGTCACACTCCGGGCCGATGGCGCTTCCTCCTTAGAAGACAGGCGACAGACCTGGACTGTGACAGCGCCGCGCTGTGACGGGACTGGTCACCGGGGTTCCAGCGGCTCGGTTCAGAGTGCGCGGAGGATGTCCTCGACGCGGTCCTTGGCGTCACCGAAGAGCATGGCGGAGTTGTCCCGGTAGAAAAGCGGGTTCTGGACGCCGGCGTAGCCCGACGCCATCGACCGCTTGAACACGATGACGTTCTCGGCGTTCCAGACCTGCAGTACCGGCATGCCGGCGATGGGTGAGCCGGGGTCCTCGGCGGCCGCCGGATTGACGGTGTCGTTGGCGCCGATGACAAGGACCACGGCTGTGCGGGCGAAGTCGTCGTTGATCTCGTCCAACTCCAGCACGATGTCGTACGGGACCTTCGCCTCGGCGAGCAGGACGTTCATGTGGCCCGGCAGCCGGCCCGCGACCGGATGGATGCCGAAGCAGACGTCGACGCCGCGGTCCCTGAGTTTGCGGGTCAGCTCGGCGACGCCGTACTGCGCCTGCGCCACGGCCATGCCGTACCCGGGAGTGATGATGACCGATTCGGCCGTCCCGAGAAGCTCGGCGACACCCTCGGCGGTGATCTCACGGTGCTCGCCGTAGTCCTTGTCGTCGGCCGGGCCGGCCTCGATGCCGAACCCGCCGGCGATCACGGAGAGGAAGGACCGGTTCATCGCCGTGCACATCACGTACGACAGGTAGGCGCCCGAGGAACCGACCAGTGCGCCGGTGATGATCAGCAGGTCGTTCTCCAGCAGGAAGCCGGACGCCGCGGCCGCCCAGCCGGAGTACGAGTTCAGCATCGAGACCACCACGGGCATGTCACCGCCCCCGATCGAGGCGACCAGGTGCCACCCGAGCGCCAGCGCGACGACCGTGACCGCGATCAGCAGCCACAACGCCGGGTCGATCACGAACCAGGTGGTCAGGACAGCGAACGCGGCCAGCGCGGCGAGGTTGAGGTAGTTCTTGCCGGGCAGCATCAGCGGGGACGACTTGATCCGGGCCGAGAGCTTGAGGAACGCGACGATCGAGCCGGTGAAGGTGACGGCGCCGATGAAGACGCCGACGAACACCTCCGCGGAGTGGATACCGAGCAGCTCCTGAGCTGCCAGCGCGCCGGCCTCGCCACTGAGCGGGCCGCCGTCCAACGTGGCCTCGACGTGCAGGAAGCCGTTCCAGCCCACCAGTACCGCGGCCAGCCCCACGAAGGAGTGCAGCAGGGCGATCAGCACCGGCATCGCGGTCATCTCCACCACCCGCGCCCGCCACAGCCCGATCGCGGCGCCGACCGCCATCGCGGCGATCGTCAGGACCAGACCGAGCCCGGAGATGTGCTGGTGGATCGCCAGGCCGATCGTCGCGGCCAGCGCCACCGCCATACCGCCGATGCCGAAGGTGTTGCCCGCCTTGGCGGTCTCGTGGCGGGACAGTCCGGCCAGCGCCAGGACGAAGAGCAGGGCAGCGACGATGTAGGCGGCCGCCGCGGCGGTCTCGACGGTCATCAGCTCAGACATGACAGGTCCCTCAGCTTCTCGAGAACATGGAGAGCATCCGGCGGGTCACCGCGAAGCCGCTGAAGACGTTGACCGAGGCAACCAGAATCGCGATCGCCGACAGCACCGTGACCACCTGGCCGGTGGCGGTACCGTCGTGCCCGATCTGCAGCACGGCGCCGACCACGATGATTCCGGAGATCGCGTTGGTCACGCTCATCAGTGGCGTGTGCAGCGCGTGGTGCACGCGCCCGATCACGTAGTACCCGACCACGATCGCCAGCGCGAACACCGTCAGGTGTCCCAGCAGCGCCGGCGGGGACAAGGCCGCCAGCAGGAACAACAGGGCCGCCCCTCCCCCGACCATCGCGAGCCGTCGCCGGTTCGAGAGCGGCTGCTTGGGCTCGGGGGCGACCGGCTTCGTCGCAGACGCTGTAGACGCGGGCGCGGCGGACACCTGGACCGGCGGTGGCGGCCAGGTCGACTCGCCGTCGCGTACCACGGTCATCGACCGCTGGACCACGTCGTCGAAGTCCAGCACCAGCCGGCCGTCCTTGGCCGGCGTCATCAGCTTCATCAGGTTGACCAGGTTGGTGCCGTACAGCTGGGACGCCTGCGTGGGCAGCCGGCCGGCCAGATCGGTGTAGGCGATGATCGTGACGCCATTGGCGGTCACCACCGCCTCGCCGCTGACCGTGCCCTCGACGTTGCCGCCGTTCGCGGCGGCCATGTCCACGATCACGCTGCCCGATCGCATCGACGCCACCATCTCCGCGGTGATCAGCGTCGGCGCCGGACGGCCCGGGATCAGCGCGGTCGTGATCACAAGATCCATCCCCGGGAGCCGATCCACGTACAGCTGGGCCGCCCGGGCGTTGTAGTCCCCCGACATCTCCTTGGCATAACCGGTCGCCGACACTTCCACCTCGTCGGTGTCCCCGACCTCGACCGAGAGGTACTCACCGCCCACAGACCTGACCTGGTCGGCAACCTCCGGCCGCGGGTCGGTGGCGTACACGATGGCACCCAGACTTCCCGCTGCGCCGATCGCGGCCAGACCGGCCACGCCCGCACCACAGACCAGCACCTTGGCCGGCGGCACTTTGCCCGCGGCCGTGACCTGACCGGTGAAGAACCGGCCGAAGACATGGGCGGCCTCCACCACCGCGCGGTAGCCCGCGATGTTCGCCATCGACGACAACACGTCCAGCGACTGCGCCCGCGAGATCCGCGGTACCGCGTCCAGCGCGAGCGCGGTGATCGGCCGCCTTGCCAGGTCCTCGACCAGCGCCGGGTTCAGCGCCGGGCTCAGGATGCCGACGACCGTCGCACCCGGCTTCAACCCGTCCAGCTGAGCTGACGACAGAGCGTTCACTCCGAACACGACGTCCGCCGGGAGCGGGTCACCCAGCCGCGCACCGGCGCCGACGTACGCGTCGTCCGGGAAGCTGGACAACGCACCCGCACCAGGCTCGACCACGACGTCGTACCCGAGCTTCACCAGTTCGACCACCGTGGCGGGGGTCGCGGCCACACGCGTCTCGCCTCCGCGAGCCTCGCGCACGATTCCGATCAGCATTCCCAACACTCCCGGGTTTCGATGTGAGGACCACTCGATGACCACGCAGGTACGTGGGGACTACGCAGGTACGTGAGCCAGGCAGGTGCCATCCGGGGCGAGCTCTACCCCGGATGGCCCCTGCCTGGGGACTGCGGTCAGGCGACGGGCTTCGTCATCCCGCCGTCGACGGCCAGCACCTGTCCCGTCACGTAGGACGCGTCGTCGGAGGCCAGGAATGCCGCCGCGGCGCCGATCTCGGCGGGTTCGGCCCAGCGGTTGAGCCGGATGCCCAGCCCCTGGGCCATGCCGGCGCGGACCTCTTCCGCGCTCTTGTTCTGTTGCTTGCCGGCGGCCTCGTTCTTGGCCAGCCAGCCCTCGGTTTTCGTCATCCCCGGGGAGATCGCGTTGACCCGGATGTTGCTCGCCGCCGCCTCCGTCGCCAGATAGCTGGTGAGCGCGACGACGCTCGAGTTCACGATGCCCGTGACGCCGGCGTTGGGAATCAGCATGTGCGCGGTCGCGCCGACGACGTTGACGATGGCACCGCTGCCGGTCTGGCTCAAGAACGGGAGCGCGGCCTGCGAGACCCGCAGGAACCCGATCAGCTTCGTGTCGAAGGCCGACGCGAGGATCTGCTCGTCGACAGCGGCCAGCGGGGACGGGGCGAGCTGCGGCCCGGCGTTGTTCACGACGATGTCGAGGCCGCCCTGCCACGCGTGCACCTGGGACAGCGCGCTGTTGACGGACTTCGCGTCCGAGACGTCCGCGACCAGCGGCAGCACGTCGTCCGCGCCCAGCCCGGTGGCGAGACGGTCGGCCGCGGCCTTGACGGCCGCTTCGTCCCTGGCTGCGATCGCGACCTTGGCGCCACGCTCGAGCAATGCCTGGGCGATAGCGAAGCCCAGGCCCCGACTACCTCCCGTCACGAACGCTGTGCGGCCCTTCAAGCTCCAACCTGCGGCCATGTTCGGCTCCTCCAAATCAGCGGTTCAGATCGTTTCCGCACAGTGGATCTGAGCGCCGGGACCGCTGCAACCACCGCTAACGCAGGGTTCACACCAGGCTCCCGGGCCACCTCACGACTTCCGGTCGGCTAACGCTGCGAGGTGCAGACTGACCTGCTCAGCCTGCTCTGAAGGTCAAGGAAGGATGGGAGATGGAGGTCCTCAGCCTCGGCGTACCGCACTGGAAGGGTCACGCCGGCGATCGCACCGATGGACCGCGTTCCAGGGTCGCGATCGGAACGTTCGACGGCGTCCACCTCGGTCACCGTCAGGTCCTCGACGGGTGCGACACCGTGCTCACCTTCGACCCGCACCCGCTGATGGTGCTCGAACCGCAGCAGGTGCCGAGCCTGCTGAGTGATCGCCGCCGGAAGCTCCGCAAGCTCAGCGCGCTGGGGATCCGGCGCGTCGCGATCGTCGCGTTCGACCGCGCGTGGTCACGGGTCCCGGCCGAGGACTTCGTCGAAAGCGTCGTGGTCGGACGGCTCGGCGCGGAGTCCGTCAGCGTCGGCCAGGACTTCCGCTTCGGTGCCGGTGGCGCCGGCACGACGACCACGTTCGATCAGTATCCCGGGCTGAGCACGCGGATCATCCCACTCGTCACGCAGGGCCCCGCAGCTGAGCCGATCTCGTCGACGCGCATCCGCCGGCTGATCTTCGACGGCGACGTGGAAACAGCCGCCAAGCTCCTCGGAGCGCCCCTCGCCCTGCCCGCGGTCGTCGGCGACGGCGGCCGGTTGCTGATCTCGTCCGACTTCGCCCGGCCCGCACCGGGGGCCTATCTCGGGTTCGTCGACAGCCACGCCTGCGGGCTCCGCGTGCGTGCGGACCGTACGGTCGCGGTCACCGGCCTGACGCCGGCCGGCGCCTTCGTCGAGGTGACCTTCGTGAAGCGGGCCCCCTAGACCGTGTCAGTCGTCGAAGATCTCCGGGTGATCGGCGAGCTTGATCCGGGTCCGGCGGATGTGCCCGGACAAGAACCTTTCGCAGTCGACCTCGTCCCGCCGGGCGATCGCGTCCAGCAGCAGGCGGTGCTCGGCGTTCACGATCGTCTGCCGGTCCTCAGTGTTCTGCAGCATGAACGCGCGCCGATAGTGCTGGGTGGAGTTCCACAACCGGGTCACCGAGGCCAGGAGCTCAGGGCTCGGACAGCCGGCGTACGTCAGCAGATGGAACCGGCGATCGAGATCGAGAAAGGTGGCGACGTCCTCACTCGCCTCGATCTGGTCCTGCAGATCCTGCAGTTCGGCCTCCTGATCCGCGGTCAGGTACGGCAGGCTGAGCCGGAGTGCGAGCGTCTCGATGCGTTCCCGCATCTGGTAGATGACGTCGAGCTGCAGCCGGTCGAACGCGGGCACGCGGGCACCCTTGTTGACCTCGAGCTGGGTCAGCCCTTCGGTCTCGAGCATCCGCAGCGCCTCGCGGACCGGCAACCGGCTCGCGCCGAACCGCTCGGCGATGTCTTCCTGCCGGATCCTGCTCCCGGGCGGGATCTCCCCGTTGAGGATCGCCTGCCGCAGGTACGCGGCCACACGCTCGCTGGCCGCCTCGCTCCGGGGCGGACTGTCGTCCACGAATGATCGCCTTTCCTGGTGGCGGACAGCGGCCCGGGCGCCACCGCCCGGCCTGTCAGACGCAGTGTAGACGCAACTCGAGCGGACGGACCGCATCCGCCGGGTTGCCGCGCTGCGACGCCTTCGGGATCCATTTTCGGTGGTCATGTCAAGCTTTCCCCATGTTCTGATTGAGAATGGATCCATTCTATGCCACTGTGGAGAGCCATGGAAGTAGGAGAGCCCCTTATGCAAGACCCTCGAACGAAGACTCCCGTGGTCGCCTGGAGCAAGGCACTGCGCGGGGCCGTCCGAGGCAGGTCACTGGTGCAGACGACGTTGGCCGCTCTGGCGGTCGGCTCGACCCTGTTCATGGTCAACCTCTACTCGCAGCTGCGCGAAGGGCCCTTCACGGTCGCCCTCATGGCTCGTGTCTTCCTGACCTTCTTCGTTCCGTGGCTCAACGCGACCTTCGGGATCGCGATCGGCCTCCGGACATCCTCAGCCGGCCGCCTACCGGGCGGCCCCGTCGAAAGGTAGTTCCCATGTCTTTGGTGCCCTTGCTCACGTCCGACCAGTTCTCCTCGGTCGACCAACCCGTTCTTGCCAAGGGGGTGGACGCCTACGGCCAGCTGCTGAACACCTGGGCGGCGATCGGAAACAGCCCCGGTCTGCTCTCCACCTACCTGCCTTTCCTGCGGCAGCTCAACGGCCCGGGTGCGTTGGACGACCGCGTGAAGGAACTGGTCGCAGTACGCGTTGCCGTGCTCAACCACTGTCGCTACACCGCGAGTCACCGCTGCACGTCGGCGTTGTCCAAAGGGGTGAAGGCCGGCGACCTCGAGGCCGTTGCCAGGGGCGAGCTCGACGGGTTCACCGAGCAGGAGCGGCTGGCACTTCAGCTGGCCGAGGAGATGACGATCTCCCTGCCGCTGGTTCCGCTGGAAGACGACCTCACGGGCGTTTCCACGAGCCTCCGCGACGAAGTACAGCGGGTGTTCGACCCGACAGCGGTGGTAGACCTTGTCATGTCCATCAGTGTCTGGAACGCGTTGTCGCGCTTCCACCGCGTGATGGCTTTCGACATGGACATGCCGGAGCCGCCCCCGGCTGTGGATGCCCAGCTCTGAGACCACGCGCACGTGAGGCCGGCCAGGCAGGGTCCTGGCCGGCCTCACGTGCGTTCAGTACCGGTCAGACCGAGGTCTGGCCGGACTCACGCTGCAGCCGGACGAGCAGGGACATGAAGTCCAGTTCGCCGAGGCCGGTCGAGATGCATGCCTGCAGCAACTGATGGACGACCCCGGTCACCGGCATCGGAACTCCACCGGCCGCCGCCGCGCCGAGGACGAGGTCGAGGTCCTTGTGCATCAGCCGTGAGCTGAAGGTCGACGTGTAGTCGTCCGCCAGCAGCGGCCCGATCTTGTACTTCACCAACGGTGACGCCACCGCCGACGCGGCGACGACCTCCAGCAGCTTGTCTCGTCGTACGTCGTGGGATTCGGCCAGGGCGACGCATTCCGCCAACAGTTCGGCCGTCCCGGCAACCATCAGGTTCAAGGCCAGCTTGATGATCCGGGCCGCGTCCCCCTCACCGGCGTAGAACACCTGGGGACCGATGTCGCGCAGCAGACTCTCGACGGACGTGAACACGGCGTCTTCACCCGACGCGATGATCGTCAGGTTCCCGGCGCGCACCACCCCCGGGTTTCCACTCACCGGCGCGCGGAGGTACTCGACGCCGGCGCCCGCGGCCGCATCGGCCACCTCGCGGGAGACCTCCGCCGAGACGGTGCTCATGTCGATCAGAGTCTTTCCCTTGCCGGATGCGGTGTGCGCGATCCCGCCACCGGGCGCGAGCGCGATGTCGGCCAGAGCCTGGGAGTCCGCGACCATCGTGATGCAGACGTCTGATCGGTCCCATGCCTGGTGGGCGGCCGCGAGCTCGAACGCGCCCTCGACCACCAGGCTGTCCGCCTTGCCCTTCGACCGGTTCCAGACGCTGACCTGGTGGCCTGCGCGGATGAGTCGTTCTGCGATGGCTGTTCCCATCTGACCGAGGCCCAGCACGGATACGTCCACGTTTCATCTCCTGGGGAAAGTGCGCGATCTGCGCAGAGGATTTGGTGATCTCGCCCGGGCCGACGACGCACTGTGACGCTAGACGGCGCGAACCGCCCCGGGCGTCTTGTTACATCGATGCGGCGAGCTGCCACTCGTAGGCGAGCTCCGCATGGGAACTGGGATCGCAGAGGCTGCCGAACTTCCCGCCGAAGTACACCAGTGGGCTGGAGTCCTCGGAGTAACCGCAACTGACCACCTCGCCGATGAAGATCGTGTGGTCTCCTCCGGCGATCTCTTCGCTCACGGTGCAAGCGAAGTGGGCAACGGCGCCCTCGACGACCGGGAGGTCGTGATCGGCTCTCAGTCCGAGGCCGGCGAACTTGTCGTCAACCCGGCTCGCGAACCGCAGCGCGTGCCCCTCCTGGCCTTTCGCGAGGACACTGACTGCGAAGACTCCGGAGGTGGAGATCGCATCCCTGGTCGCGAGGGTGTTCCCGACGCACACCAGCAGCATCAGTGGATCCAGCGATACGGACGCGACAGCGCTGGCTGTCATCCCTGCCGGTCCGTTCGGAGTACTGGTGGTCACGATGGTGACGCCGGTGGTGAACCGTGCCATTGCTCCGCGATACGTAGCACACATGTCCTGCGCGGTCGAAGTACCCATGTTGCCCTCCGTTGCCGGTGACGAGTTGGGTCGAGTGTGACTCGCGACATGTTTACCGACGCGAAATCGGCCCGGCCTACCGGCGCAGCTGTGTTACCAGCCGGCGAACCTCGTCGGACGGTGGCACTCCGAGCTCTCGCATCCGCGCGACGTAACGCTGGTAGAGCGCCAGTACGGCGTCGTCACTGCCGCTGGCGTGGGCCAGCTTGATGGCGAGCTGCCAGGCCTGTTCGCGGTACGGATCCTCCCGCAGCACGTGGTCGACCAGATCCTTCGCCTCGCGGTAACGGTTCATCCGGTAGGCGAGCTTGGCCGCGTCGACCCGGGCCGACAGGAACGTCTCGGCCAGTACCACGCGACGCTCCGCGGCCCATTCGCCGGAGACCGTCGCGAGGTAGGGCCCCCGCTGGGCGCTGCTGAGGGCCTGCGACAGCGTCTGGAGGCGAATCGCTCCATCCTGTCGGCCCGCCTGGGCGACGAGATCGACCGCCCGTTGTGCCGAACCCATGGCCAGTGCGGGGCCGACCAACTGGAAGACGTCGTTCTCCTGCGCCGGGCCCAGCCCCTCGGGCAACACCTCGCGAAGCCGGTACAGCGCCTGGCGCAGATAGCTACGGCCGGCAGCATCATTGCGGCCACCGAAGAGCGCCCGGAGAAGTTCTTGGCGGGTAGCCCTGCGGTCGGGGGTCCCGAGCAGGTAGCTGAGCACTTCGAGACTCTTCGTCAGACGAGGCTGGGCGAGATTGCCGTCGACCGTCAGGGTCGGCTCGCCGAACTCCTCGAGCACCAGACGAGGCGTCCGTACGGTCACCCGGATGGGATCCTGGCCGGACAAGACGGTGAGGATCTCGTGCCAGGGCGACATCCGGCTGGACTTCGTGTCCGCGGCTCTTGCCGCGACCGACGGCATGTCCGCCAGAGCGGTCAGCAGCAGGTGCATCGATCCGTAGGTCGAGGCGCAGCCGATCGCCTGGTCGGCGGTGGCATCGGAGTCGTCCTCGAGGCCGAGACGCCATTCTGCCTCGGCCAGGTACACCGCGGCCGTCGGGAGTTCGAGTTGCCGGTCTCCCTGCTGCATGTTCCGGACGCACTCCGTGAGGCACTCGTGAGCCTCGCTGTCCCGTTCCTGCAGCAGCATCGAGAGACCCGACCAGAGCTGCCAGATGTCCCGGGTGAGGGCATAGTCCGCGGCTCCGTTGGCAGCCGCCTCCGCCAGCACCCGGTCGGCGCGCTGGGTGTCGCCCTTGAGGCGTAGCCACAGCTTGGCCTCGGTCAACAGACTCATGTTCAGGTACACCCGCGAGCCGGTCTTCTCGATCAACTCCCGGCCGCGTTCGAGGAAGGCCCACGCCTCCTCGCCGCGACCGAGGTCGAGCATCAGGTCGACAGCGTCGACGGCATGCAACCAGACCGGCTGCGACGAACCGCTGCGGGGCTCGAACATCGACATCGCGGCATCGAGTCGCCCGGTGACGCGCAGTGCGGCGACGACCCAGGGACCGCCGAGGATGGTGCGCCACGGATCGAACGACCCCGGGTCGTCCAGTCCTTCGAGGCGACCGCGCATGAAGGCGAGCCGCATCAGCAAGCCGTCGAGCGGACCGGACGGAGTGGCCGAGAATTCGGGGAAGGGTGGCGGCTCCTCACCAGTGGCCAGCGCGATCAACGTGTGCGCGATCAGCCGGTGGCGGCCCGGCGGCAACTGATCGGCGACGAACTGCGCCTCCTCGATCCGCCCCGAATGCCACAGGCACCAACACGTCAGGACGTGCGCCTCCTCGAAGTCGAGAGGCCCCAGCCCCGAGAGCCAGTCGTACCCGTGCCGATCGACAAGCTCCACCCCCCGATCACACTGCTCGAGGGCGAACGCGACCCGCAGGATCACCGATCCGACCTCCGACGTCGGAGTCCGGCCCGATGCCCTCAGCGCGTCGAGCCACCGTGCCGCCGGCGCGAAGTCCATCCGTGCGACGAGGCTCGGGAGCGCCACGGCGGCCAGCCGTCCGGCCGCGTCCACGTCCCCGAGCCGGAGCAACTCGTCGACGGCCTCCTCGCGCTCGCCGCCCGCGATCAGGACCTCGGCGTACCGGCGGCGGACCTCGTTGACCGTGTTGTCATCCTCCCGTCCCAGCGCTGTCCGCAGGAAGTCGCGGAACACCGGGTGCGGGGTCATCCGTGCGCCGTCCGCGGACCAGGTCACCGGGAGGTGCCGGGTGCGGAGGCCGGCCATGATCTGCGCGGCATTCCCCTGCCCCAGCGCGCGGGCGCCGTCGACCGAGATCTCCGCCAGCAGGCTGGTGTGCAGGAGGAACGTCCGCTGCACCAGGGAAAGGGAGTCGAAGACGTTCGCCGCGACATAGGACCGCAACGAATCGGGATCCAGCTCGCGCGACTGCGCATGCCGCCACCCCTCGAACAGGACGCCCGTGACCCAGCCGCCGGTCGCCGTCACCGCCTGAGCCGGATCGACGTCGACGTGGCCGACGGACCGCAGTGCCGCGCCGGCCTCCTCCACATCGAACGCGAGATCGCTCTCGACCAGCGCACCCACGCGCTCACGCTCGCTGGTCGAGCCCGGGTCGAGGCGGATGTCGACGCGCGAGATCAGCACCAGGTTCACGTCCGACGGCAGATAGCGGGCGAAGCACGACAGCACCGCGATGCAGCTCTCGTCGGGAGCGATCCGCTCCACGTTGTCGCAGACAAGGATGAGGCCGCTTCCCTGCAGGCTCTCAGCCAGCAGCCCGGCCGCCTCACCGATCTGGAGGCTGCTGCTGAGGGCGTCGGAGGCCACATCCGCCGCACTGGGGACAGCGCCCTCGACAGCCGCCTCGAGATAGACGAGCAGGCGCCCCGCGGCTTGCTCCGTTCCGTCGAGTGACACCCAGGCGACGGGTCGGTCGAGGTCTCTGACGGCCAGCGCCACCGCCGTCGTCTTGCCCGCACCCGCTGTCGCGAAGACATTCACGACGGTGTGCCGGTCGAGGGACTCTCGCAACCGCCGGCTGAGCCGCTCGCGAACCACGATGTCCTTCGCCGGCTCCGGTGCCGCCAGCTTCCGTCTGATAATCGCCCGATGGTGCCGGACCGGCGCCGTGGATTCGCTCGGTCGATCGGGCTCGAAGTCACCCATCGGAGGAACTTCGCGAAGGCCCGGCGCACCGCGTCCAGCCGGAGGCCCCGGTACCGCTTGCCGACATCGTCGTGCCTCCGTGCTCGTCAGTGCTCGTCGTGAACGTTACGCCAGCCGTCGGAGAACGACCGCAGCGGCGCTCGTGAGATGGAGTGGGCCACGTCAATGATTCCTGCCAGGGGCGAAGGCGCCGGCGGCCCTCGCTTCGCCGGTCTGCAACTGATCGCGCATCGGACCCGCGGGCACGGAGACGGCGGCGGTTCGCGGACTCCATCGGCCGCGAACCGCCTCCTACACCGTCAGCGGACGCGAGAGCCCTCGACCCGGACGCCGTCGAGGCGCCGGGCATACTCGGCCTGCTCAGTGTAGGCAGTGACCTCAGGAGCGGCGGCCGCCTCGAGGCCGCAGATCCTGCGGGCGAGGTCGGTGAGCGGGCCCGAGGGCGACAGCTCCGAGCGCTTCATCGTGAGCATCCGGGTGCTGAGCAGCGGCGTCCCGTTGAACTGCTCGAAGGTGCTGATCCGGTCGCCCCAGTCGGACAGGAACAGGTCGCGGATGACGCGCGAGATCCGCAGCCGGTCGTGGGGCTTGCCGACCGCACCTGACTGCAACGGTTCGAGCCAGTCGTGCAACTCGGGGTGGTTCCACTGCTCCTCAGTGGGGAACAGCAGCGAGGCGCGGCCGGCGAGGTCGACCACCTCGTTCCTCATCTCCACGTACCTTTCCAGGTAGTACGACCGCCCGAAGTCGAAGAGCAGGACGTTCGGCTTGTAGAGCCCCGCCGGCGACATGAACCCCTCCGTCTCGGACGCGATGACGTGCGCTCGAAGGGTCTGGTAGAACTCGACGAGACGGGCCAGGCGCGCCTGGACCGGCGGAAGCTGGTACGTGCCGAGGTGCTCGGTCATCAGCAGCGCCAGACCGACCATCAGTTCGGCCCGGACCATCGTCCGGATGAGCGCCTCGTAGTGCACCCAGTCGAAGATGCGCTGCGGGTACAGCGAAGCGTGTTCGGGGCTGCCGATGTGGAACACCCGATCCCAGGGAATGAACACATCGTCGAAGAGAATGGTGCACTCGAGCTCGTCACCGCCCGAGGACATCGGGTGGTTGTCGGTATCGCCGTCACGCACCGTCGCCTCGCGGGAAAGGATCGTCACACCCGGCGTATTGGCCGGAACAGCGCCGTAGATGACCTGTTCGGGAAGAATTCCCGGGCGGAAGAAGACGCCGATGTGAATGTAGTCGGCGAACGGCGTGCCGGTGCTGACGGCTTTGACGCCGGCGACGATGATGCCGTCGTCGCGGGTCTCCACGACGCGGAGCGCGGGGGACTTCTTGGCCGAGGACGGGTCGGACCGGTCGAGCTGGGGATCGATGAAGGCGAACGCGCAGTTGAGGTCGCCCTCCTTGACCAGTTCCAGGAAGCTCCGGATGCCCACGGTCAGGTCACGACCACCTGTGCCCACCGACTGGTCGCTCCACGGCTGCGGGTCCTCTTCGTACGTGATCAGGCCGTAGTTGTTCGCGCACGGGGTCCGTCCCGTCGCTCCGCCGTCGAGTTCCCGGACCACGGTCTCCAGGTACACCCGTTTGCGCCGCAGGCCCTCGGCATCCGTGTGCGTGAACCACATCATCGACCGACGTACTCCGTCGTCGTCGACGAATGTCATGGTGTCCTGCATCTCGGGCTCGTGATGGAGGTCGTAGAACCGCGCCATCCGCCTGGTCTGCGCCCTGGTCAACGGGTGGGTCGTGACGTCATCGATCCGATCACCCCCGACCCACACAACGCGCCCGTCCCTGAGGGACTCCAAGTACTCGTCGCCAGTTCGCATCAACGCCACCTTCTTCTGTTCACCTAAGCACCCATCGTGCATTGGACTTTCGCGCCGGGCAGGCCATCCGGTTCCGCGCTGTTGAATGTCGCGGAGAATTGCGGCGGTGCCCATCTGTGAACCTAATCTCGACGCGTTAGAAGCTGGGAAACCAGCACCGCGCCGCCCCTTTGATCCCGTTAGCTTAGTCGGCGGTTGTTAGGCGGGTGTTAATCGCTGTGAAATGCCGTTGGCAAGTGTGTTGACGACGCTTGCCGCGGCCTGTTCGCCGACTTGTTCCGCGGAGCCGGCGAGCGGGTGCCCGGACCTGAAGAGATTGTCCGGATCCACCACCTTCTCCACCCACAGGAGCCGGTCCGCCGGCGGCGCGATCTGTTGAACGCCGCGATGAAAGCGAGGGCTCGGTCGTCAGTGGGTAACGCAACCGTCCCTCCACCGCGCACGGAGGGTCTTGAGTGAGGTCGGTCGCCTCGTCATCCCAGGATCTCGAGGTCGTCCCAGTCGTTGTGGAAGGTGAAGCCGTGAGCGCTCGGCGGAAGCGGGGACTGGACCTCGATCCAACAGACCGGCTCAGTCCCGGTCGGCGTGAAGCCATGTGAGGCTCCGACCGGCGCGAAGACGAGATCTCCGGCGACGACCTCACTGTGTTCACCGTCGAACGAGGTTTGCGCGCTCCCCGAGAGCAAGTAGTAGATCTCCTCGAAGGGATGGAAGTGTTCCTTGGCGGCGCCTCCCGGTCGTCCAGTGGGAGTGAACTGGACGATGAACATCGTGTGCTGCACCGAGCCGCTGAGCTCATCCACCATCATCCGGATCTGGACGTCCTGGACGTTCCCACCGTGATAGCCCGGCATCGAGATGGACCCGGGCGGAGCCATGTCGGTCTGGTCGAAGTGGCCGACGCCGGTCTGGGTCGGATCGAGTTCGCGCACCGGCCGGCCCTTGCTGGGGACGGGCGTCGTCGGTGCGGCGAAGACTCCCCAGCGTCCGCGTCGTCCGATCGGCCGCGGCTGTGGCGCGTACACCCTCAAGAGAGTCGCGGGTTCCCTGCCGGGGTTCGCCCACGCGTGCCCCTGGGCGGTGGGCACGAGGCCGAAATCCTGGGGTACGAGCGCGTACTGCTTGTCCGCGATCGTCACCTGCGGCTGTCCGGACAGTACGAAGAACGACTCCTGGAACGGATGCAGGTGACCGACCACGCTGGCGCCGGGCTCAAGCCGGACCAAGGCGATGGCGAGGTGCTGGGCCCCGTCCCCGGGACCCAGCAACTCGGCAACGGACACTCCCTCACCCGGTTCACTCGGATGGCCCTCGACGAAGTCGAAGCCCTTCTGCGGCAGCACGGAGGACACGCGGGGAGGAGCCTGTTCCGACATAGTGTTCATCCTGTCTGATCGAATGTTCAGTAAAACTGCACAGACAGCGTACTCTTGTCGGCGAAATTCAGCGTTACTCGACAGGATCACAGGAGCCGAGAAGCCTCTCCAGAGCCACCTCAGTTCCGCGGTCGTCGGGGCCGGTGGCTGGGGAGATGGGTCAATGGCTGGGGAGTTGGAGGCGGAGTCTGATGAGGTTGGCGTCGGCTCCGCCGCAGGGTGGGAGTGGGAGGATCTCGCTGGCGTTGGTGATGCGGGTGGTGTCGTCGTACCAGGTGATGCTGGAGGCGATGCAGTTCGCCAGGTTGTCGGCGTTCTCGGCGATCGACCTCGGCCAGGTGTTGCTGTCCAGGACCTTGAGGAAGTTGCGTTCCGCTGCGACCATTCGGGCGGCGTCCGCGCGCAGGATCTCGACGGACGCGGAGGCCTTCCAGTCCGCGTCGAACTTGGCCAGGGCGGTGTTGCGTGGCCGTACGGCAGCCAGGTAGATCTTGGCGGCCTGCTGGGGAGTCAAGGGTGTCGTCGTCGGGCTCGGCGTCGGGGAAGGTGCCGCCGGCGCGGACGTGGGCGCGCGAGTTGGCTGCACCGTAGGAGCAACCAGGTTCTCCTGACTTCCGTCAGTGCAGCCGGCCGACAGCATCAAGAGCGCGATGACGGTTGCTGTCTTGACGCCCATCGCGGCCTTTCCCCAGTCGGGAGACATTCAGACCCGACCACGATACCGCCCGCTCAGCGGGTGTTGGTGGCGCGCCAAGCGGCGGAGTACGACCGGCCGGACGCCGCTGCCCTGGAGGCTGTATGTCAGCACCATGTCGGCCGATCGAGACTCGATTGTCACGGTGCTTGTGGTGGGCAACTACCGAGAGTCGCCAGGTGTCTCGCGGGCTTGGCCGGCTCTGGACAACCTCAGTGACGAGCGGTGTACTCAGCCTTCAGCTTGACGGAGGGGTCATGACAGCTATCCGCCTGGACGCGGTATCCAAGACGTACGACGGTCACTACGCCGCCGTGAACGAGGTGTCCCTGGACGTCGCGGCCGGGGAGTTCATGGTGCTGCTCGGCCCGTCGGGCTGCGGCAAGACGACGCTGCTCAGGATGATCGCCGGTCTGGAGGACGTGTCCGCGGGCGAACTGTGGTTCGGACGGACCAAGGCCACCGATCTTCCTCCCAAGGAGCGCGGCGTCGCCCTGGTCTTCCAGAACGGTGCCCTCTACCCGAACCGTACGGCGCGCCAGAACATCATGTTCCCGTTGCTGATGGCGGGCGAGGACGCCGCCGAGGCGAGCGCCAAGGCCGGCGGCCTGGCCAAGGTACTGCGCATCGACGCCGCCCTCGACCGGCTCCCCCGGACCCTGTCCGGCGGCCAGCGCCAGCGGGTGGCGATCGGCCGGGCGATCGTCAGGAGACCGCGGATCTTCCTGATGGACGAGCCGTTGTCCAATCTCGACGCGACGATGCGGACCGAGTTGCGGCAGGAGATCGGCGCGATGGCCCGGGATCTCAACGTGACAACGGTTTACGTGACCCACGACCAGATCGAGGCGCTCACCCTCGCGGACCGGATCACCGTCATGCGCGACGGCCGGATCGAGGACGTCGGGACGCCAGATCAAGTCTTCAACGATCCGGCCACCGCGTTCTCGGCCGGCTTCCTCGGCAGTCCGCGGATCAACCTGATGTCCGCGAGCGTCCGGGTGACCGCTCACCATCGGGTCAGTCTCGACTTCGGCAGTCAGTCGATCTCGCTGCCACCGATCGACCGGCGATCGATGATCCTCAGCAACCACGACGGCGGGCGTGTCATCGTCGGGGCCCGCTCGGACGCCTTCACCGTGGCCGCCGATGGCGACGCCTCCGAGCATCTGTCCGGCAGGCTCCGGGCGCTCGAGTTCCATGGGCACCAGTGGATCGCCTTCGTCGAGTGCGGTGTCGACATGCTCAATCCCGACTTCGTCGGAGTGGTCCCGACTCGCCGGGCGCCGACGCTCGGCGGCCGGAACCGGCACGCCGCACCGCACGTGCCGATGATCAAGAAGCGCATGTCCGCACTGGGCGCGAAGGCCAAGACCGCACTGGGCCGATCCAGCACGCCGGACGCACTGGAACCACTCGCTACGCCGACCCATCGCCGCGCCGACCTCATCCTCGAGATCGACGCCGACGCCGGCCTCGAAACCGGCACCAAGGTGCATCTCGCAGTGGACACGTCCCGCCTGCACATCTTCGACGAGTCCGGCCGGCGCATCGACAGAATCACCCGCTAGCAGGCGAATCAGCCCGGCAACTCACTGAGCTGTCCCCGTGAATCCACCACGACTGCGCAACTCGTACCGGCGTTCGGCGTAGGCGAGGTCGTCGCGCCACAGGCGTGCGGCGGCCCACCGCATCGCCGGGCGCAACGCGGACGCCGCCCTGACAGCGCCGCGGAATCCCGGGCGGTCCGACGCGGCCACCGTCGCCTCGATCACCGCCGTACGGGGCCCACCGTCAGAGGTGATGGGCGTGGCATGGGTCTCGACCACACTTCCACAGCCCTCCCCCTCGATGATCCGCATCACGACCGTCCGCGGGCCGGGGCAACTGAACTCGGCCCGGACAGGAACACCGATCGCTCCGCCGAGACGGAAGGTCACGTCGACGACGAACTTGTCCTCGTCGGCATCAGCGGCTCCCTGCGGGAGTTGCAGCACGCGGAGGTCGGAGAACGAGTACGGGTGGAACCAGGCGCCGTGCCACGGGTCGAGCCGGTTGGCGACGATGTCGACCGGTTCGCAGCGGCCGGTCATCCTGGCGACCGCGTCAACCCTCGCGCCGGCCGGACGATCCGGTACTACGGGAAGCTCGGTGGGCTCCTCGCCGCCGGCGGGGTCGAGCCGCACCCAGCAAAGGATTCCGTCGTCGTGGCCGGGATAGGCCAGCCAGCCCGTACGGTCCTTGTCGCCGCCGACCGCCAGACCGTGCCAGCGGCAGACGAGCCTGCCCCGATCGACCTTGGCCAGGCTCAGCGGCGCCCCGAGGTGCGGACAGGCGCCGGGGCCAACCTTCAAGGACCCGTCCGGCCGTCGCCAGGCGACCAGTTCGATGCCACCGACCATGAAGCCGTGCGGACGGGAAGGCTTGATCTCACGGCTCGCGGCGAAGACGAACCAGTTCCCCGAGGGCCTTGCCGATGCGCGTTCGACAGCGCCGGCAATGACGGCCGGCGAGGCCTCGCGGTACGTGGGTTGCTGCTCGGACCAGGGTTGTCTCGGCAGCCACCGGACCGGCCACCGCGCCGGCCAGAGACTGCTTGTACCAGTGGGTTGTTCCCGCCGTCGCAACATGTCAACTCCTGTCTGCTCGGCTGCCTGAACGTCGGGCGAGCCGTTGCAAGGGCTGGAACCGGCCGTGGTTCGGAACGGTGAAGAGATCGTGACCCTGCAAGCCGAAACGGGCGAGGAGGACGTTCGCGGCGTGCAGACCGGTCGTGGCGGCCCGTTCCATCAGCGCCACCGGCAGGTCGATCCGGATGCCGTCACCGGCCAGGACGATTCCGTCGTCGGGAGTGGTGACCGTGGGCCGGTCGGCGAAACCGCCCGGCGCGAACAGGGGGCAGTCCTGGCGCAGCAAAGTCCGGGAGTCCACCACCTGCGCCGCGGCGGCTTCCGGGTAGATCTTGTAGAGCTGCTGTACCAACTCGTCGCTGACAGCCGCCTGGTCCGGCTGATCGTCGATCGGGGCGGCATAGGCGTGCAGTTCGACCACCGAGCCGCGATGCTCGAGTGCCCAGTGGAGGGCTTCGGACTCGTACCGGTCGAGGATCGAGATGTTGTCCAATGGTCCCCATCCACTGGTGCCCAGGAACGGCGCTCGATGCAGTGCGAGCGGCCGGTCGAGCCACAGCCGGTGAACCACGAACGGCGGCGCCGACCGCATCCGGGCGAGCTGATCCCTCCACGCGGGATCACCCAGGTCCGGCGAAGCCGAGGCGATCTCCCGCAGTCCTGCCGAATCGGTGGCAAGAACGATCGCGTCGGCGTCGAGCGGACCGTCACCGGTGTGGACGCGGTACCGAAGGTCGCCGCCTGGTTCGATGCCGTCGACGGAGGTCCCGGTACGAAGCTTGACCCCGAGATCCGTGAGATAGCTGTCCAACGGATCCCACAGGCTGGCAGCAAACGTGTCAGTGGGTACGTCGAAGAGCAGGCCTTCTGAAGAGCCGAGGAAGTAGATATGGAACATCACGGCCAGCTCGGCCGCGGACAGGTCGCCCGGGCGGGCGAAGAAGCTCCGGGAGAACACCTCGAAGGCGAGATGCCGTGCGGCCGCTGGGAAATTGATCGCATCCAGCAGTTCGTCGGCGGCCAGGTCGTCGAGCCGCTCGTACACCTGGGACACCTGCACGGTGGCCAGCGGCATGGCCGCGCGCGGGTTGAGCCGGAGCATGTCGCCGAGGGCAAAGGTCGGGCTTCGCCAAGCGAACCCCAGCGCGTTCCAGGGCGGGCGCCGCGGCAACCCCCGGAAGCTGTCGGCCCGACCTTGGCCATCGATCAACGGGTAGTCCCCGACGGGGGTCAGCCGTTCCAGCGCAGGGTCGGTGCGTGCCAGCAGGTGGCGCAAGTTGTAGTACTGCTTGAAGAACGCGTGGAAACCACGGCTCATCGTGACGTCGCTGCCGTCGCGGAGCCGATCGGGCCACGCTCCGACCCGCCCGCCCAGGTACGGCTGCTTCTCCAGCAACTCGACTGCGACACCTCGCTCGGCCAGTGCGGTCGCAGCGGCCAGGCCGGCGATCCCGCCACCGACCACAGCGACTCGTCGCGGTCGGACCGGTACGTCGGCCGGCAGAGGCGGATCATGCCGCTGGATCAGCGGATCCGATCCTGCCCAAGGCGGTCTGCTCCCACTCATCCGGCAGAACCCCGATCCGGTACGGCGCCGTCCGCTCGCCGGGTGCCGAGGAAGGTGTGCGCGACACCGCGTTGCCAGCCATTCATCGTCGCCGCCGTCACATCGGTGAAGCCAGCGCGAACCAGCCGCTGCCGGAAGGCCCGCGCACCGTCGAAGTGGTTCACGCTGCTGCGCAGATGCCGGTACAGGCTGGCGTCGCCGGTGCTGATCCGGCCGGCCGGGATGATGACGCCCCAGCAGACGGCGTTCCACACGACCTTCGCCAGCGCCGAGTCGGCAACGGAGTACTCGTGAATCGCGAGTCGACCACCCGGCTGCAACAAGCCGTGGAGTTTCGCCAGGCCCGCGTCCGGATCACCGAGGTTGCGAATCAGGTACGCCGCCAGCACCGCGTCGAACCGGCCGCCGAGAAGGTCCGGCTCGAGTGCCTCGATCGTGCTGTGCACGAACCGAACCGACGACGGGAAGTTCTTCCGGCGTGCGTGATCCAGCATCTGCCCGGATCCGTCGAAGGCAACGATCTCCGCCTCCGGCGCCACCGCCAGCAGCGCCGCGGTGGACGCGCCGGTCCCACAGCCGGCATCCAGGATGCGGAGGCCTCTCCCCTGGCCCGGCAACCTCAACCGGGCCGCTGACAATCGCAACTGCCGGTGATAGCCCGGATTGGCGCCCACGAGTCGGTCATAGCTGGACGCTGCGCCGTCGAAGGCCGTCGGCACCTCGGCGCGAGGTAGGCCGTCGGGTCGCTGCCGGAGCATCAGTGGTCAACCTCATCTCGTTGGCGGGCCGAAGTCCGATCGGCCTCCTCAGCCCGCGGCCGGAGCCGCTCCCAGGCCAGCAGGACGCCGGTAACGAGCGCGAACCCGAAGACGAAATCCTCGACCGGGATGTCCCACGGAAACCGCCAGCCGGTGATCTGCTCGTCGTTGTAGAGGACGATCGGCGCGTTCAGCTTGGTCAGCCAGCCGTCCACCGGGATCTGGAAGCCGATCACGATGACCATGGAGAGCCAGTAGGCGGGCCGGCCGAACAAGCCCGTCCGCAACCAGCGCAGCTCGGCCACCACGACCAGCAGCGCCGCGACGAGTGCCGGGAGTGTGTAGCCGAGGCCGATCATGACCGTACTCCGGCCTGCCGCGCCCTCCGGTACTGGCCGATCCGGGCGAGCATGAGCGTGACTGTCTCGTAGGTCAGCAGACCGCAGGTAGGCACCACGATGAAGAAGACGAGCTCCTCGACTGGGATCCCCAGAGGGAGGATCGCGCCGGTGAGGTAGCGGGGGTTGTACTCCCAGACCCCGGCGGCAATCGCGATCGCGTCCCAGATCAGGAAGATCGCCACCACCGGCAGCAGCGCGAGCAACCAGCGCCGTGGCCGTCGGTAGACCCGGGCGCCCAGGAGCTCCAGCGGCAGCGTGATCGCGACACAGGCCGCCATCACGAGCAGGTACTGCCAATGGTCCATCACTGCACCACCGTTTCGCTTGCCGGCATCGCGAACCGCCTGGTCCACACAGCCTTGGCCAGCGCCGCGACTCCCACCCTCACCTTACGCGCGGTGCCCACGCTGGCCCGATGGGAGAACACGTCGTACTCCGCTGCCTCGATCCGGCCGAGGATCTCGGAGTACAGGGTGTAGGCGGTCTGCACGCAGAGCCTGGAAACCGGTGCCAGCATGGCGATCCCGAGGACGGCCTGGGCGTAGACCTCACGGGTGGCGGCGATCTGGAATCTCAGTGCCTCGGTCATCCGCGGGTCGGTCCGCCTGTTCGTGACGCACCAGCCGAGGCGATCCTCGTCCACACCGCAGGCGGCCAGTTCGTCGAGCGGTAGGTAGATCCGGCCGCGTTCGTAGTCCTCGGCGACATCGCGCAGGAAGTTGGTGAGCTGGAACGCCAGGCCCAGCGCCGCCGCGGCGGGAGCGGCTTCCGACCTGCTGGTGACGGTGCCCAGGACAGGCAGGACCTGCAGACCGATCACCTCGGCCGAGCCGCGGGTGTAGCGATAGAGGTCGGACCGCGTCGGGTAGCGCTCGACCGTGAGGTCCATCCGCATCGAGGCGAGGAAGTCGTCGAACAGCTCGCGCTCGATGCCGAAACGCTGGGCGGAGTCGACCACGGCAGCCAGGATCGGGTCCCGGCTGTGTCCCGTTGTCAAGCCGCGGACCAACGCGTCGGCCACGTCCTGCAGAGCGCCTGCGATGTCGGCAGAGGTCGCTTCGGCCGGTGGCAGGTCGACGATGTCGTCGGCGTAGCGGGCGAATCCGTACAGGGCATGGATGGCGGGCCGTTGAGCTGGGGTCAGCATCCGGGTGGCCAGGTAGTAGGTCTTCCCGTGCTCGGCATTCAGCCGGCGGCACCGGGCATACGCCTGCCGCAGCTGTGGGTCGGTGATGCCCGCGGCGTTCAGTTCCCGGATCGTCATACCTGACCTCCTGTCGGGACGGAACGAGCCCGCCGCCCGCGGCGCTCGTGGGCCGGTCCGGTGATCCGGTCGGCCGCGAGCCGTCCGGAGATCAGCGCTGTCGGCACTCCGACTCCGGGCACGGTGCCGCCACCGGCCAGTACGACGTTGTCGGTCCGGCGCGGGAAGTTCCCCGGCCGGAACGGTCCGGTCTGGCTGAACGAGTGCGCCCACGCGAACGGAGTACCCGCGACCATGTCCTGGCGGGCCCAGTCCGCGGGAGTGAGCAGATGCCGCGCGGTGATCGACGCTCCGAGCCCCGGCAAGAGGCGTTCTTCGACCAGGCGCACCAACTCGTCGGCGTACTTCGGTCCGTCGCTGTCCCACTTCGGACTCTTGCCGTGCGCCAGGTTCGGGACCGGGGCAAGGATGGAGAGCGTGTCGCGTCCAGGTGGCGCGAGCGACGGGTCGGTCGCGGTCGGGCGGGTGATCAGCAGCGACGGGTCGCTCATTACCGTGCCGGTGGAGATCAGCTCATGGAACGTCTCCTTCCAGGCCGCTCCGAAGGAGATCGTGTGGTGAGCGATTCCGCGTTGCTGGGTGGACAGTCCGGCGTGCAGGACGACGGCGGACGGCGCAGCGCGCAGTGGTACCGGCCGACGGGGCGCACCACCCAGTAGGCGGTAGCTGACCGGGAGTTCGGTGGTGAGGACGACGGCATCGCAGCCGAACCGCCGGCCGTCGCTGGTTCGTGCCGCCGTCACCCGCCGGCCAGAGCGCTCGAGGTGATCGACCGTCGTACCGAACTGGAAGTCGACACCTGCCTGGGTGGCGGCGGCAGCCAAGGCATCCGGTACGGCGCTGATCCCGCCGGCCGGGAAGTACACGCCCGAGATGGTGTCCATGTAGGTGATGACCCCGTACAGCGCGAGGGCGGCCTGCGGAGCCTGACCGACGTACAGGGACTGGAAGGTGAACACCCGCCGGAGCCGCTCGTCGGTGATGAAGCGGCTGATCATCGGGTCGAGTCGGCGGAAGCCGCCCAACGCGACCAACTGCCCAAGCTGCGGTGACAGCATGGAGAGTGGTGAATCGAAGTTCGCGGCGACGAACCGATCGAACTGGACCCGGTACAAGGTCTGCAGCCATTCCCGCAGCCGCAGGTAGCCGGCCACCGCGTCCGGTCCGGCGAAGGCCTCGATCGCGGCGGCCATCTGCTCGGGCTCGCGATGCACCAGCAGGTTGCTGCCGTCGGCGAAACGCGCGTCGTAAGCGGGATCGAGCTCGGTCAACCGCAGCAGGTCGGACATGTCGGCACCGACCGCGGCCAACGTGTCCTCGATGATCCCGGGCATCGTCAACACACTCGGGCCGGTGTCGAAGTGATGCCCGTCGACCGTACTGCGCCCCGCCCGGCCGCCCGGCACCAGCTCGCGATCCAGCACCGTGACCTGCCGACCCCGCCCGGCCAGATGCAGCGCGGCCGCCAAGCCGGAGAAACCCGCACCCACCACGACGACCCGATCGGTGGCTCCGGTGACGCCGCGCATCAGGCGGTTCTCCGCCGCTTGGCTCCGGGTGTCATCGAGAGCGCCGGGTGCATCGGTCAGCCAGCGTGATCAGCATGTCCCTGGGCAGGTTGGGAACGGCATCCGTTCTGCTCAAGGCCGTTGTGGCGATCACAACGCGCTCGGCGATCAGTCGCTCGATGAACTGGTCGGCGCCGGTTGCCCGAATCGCCTCCTGCCAGGCGCGCACCCAGGCCTCTTCCGAGTCGTCATGAGGACCTGGTCGTGTCTGGGACAAGTCACGAAGCTGTTGGTACTGGACGGGGTCGGCCAGGTCATACGCGGCGACGATCACGCTGGTCGCCTTCGACTGCCGGAGGTCGTCGCCCACTGGTTTGCCGGTGACGGCTGGGTCTCCGAAGACACCGAGAAGGTCGTCGCGCAGCTGGAACGCCTCGCCGACAGCTATGCCGTACACCTGCAGCATCTGCATGACCAGTGGTCCGCAGCCCGCGGAGGCCGCACCGAGTTGCAGCGGACGCAGTACGGAGTAATTGCCGGATTTGCGGCGGGCGATGTCCATCACGGTGTCGAACGACGTGGTGGCGGCGTGCTCGTTGAGGAGATCGCTGTACTGCCCTACTGCCAACTCACTGCGCATCTGGTCGTAGACGGGCCAGACTCGCGCCATGGCGTCCGTCGGTAGCCCCGATTCGCGCAACATCCGCTCGGCCCACAGCAGACACAGGTCGCTGAGCAGGAGCGCGGCGGACCTGCCGAACCGATCCGGCTCGCCGACGGGTTGTTGCCGGCCGCGGACCCAGTCGGTCAGTTGCACATGGGTCGTGGGCTCCCCGCGACGAGTCGCCGAATCGTCCATCACGTCGTCCTGGATCAAGGCGAAGGCGTGCAGCAGTTCCAGGCTCGCGATGGCGCGAGCGGCAGCGCCCGACTCGGGACGGCCACACAGCCAGCCGAGATAAGCGAAGCTCGAGCGCAGGTACTTGCCGCGCGCCACGAAGGACTCCAGCACCGGCCGCAGTACCTGAGTCTCCGCAGCGGTGAAGTAGTCCGCGCAGCGCTGCATCGTGAACGCCGACACCATCGCCCGGGTGCCGGCGACGTGCGCCTCCAGTCACCCCGTCAGATCGGCTTCCGTCGGACGGAGCCGCTGCCCCATGAGATCCCTGAACTGCTGGTCCAGAAGATGGTGACTGCCATTGGTACTGGTCACTGCGGCCTCCATCGCCCAGGACGGTAGTGCCCCCCTATGTGCCCCCAAACCCACCGTTGACGCAACAAAACCCGTCAAACTTGTGCAGAACCCGAGTGGAGGCTGGAGAAGCGATGGAGCAGTGGGAGTTGGGGACGCCGGGCGTGCTGCGGTTGCCGTCGGGGCTGGTGGTGCGGGGGCGGGGGCTGCGCAGGGGGCTGCCGTCCGGGCAGTCGCCGACTTTTGGGGTCTATTTGTTGGGTGCGAGGCCGGATCCGGTGGGGTGGGAGTCTCGGTGGATCCGTTGGCCGGACTTTCGGCTGCCTGCGGATCGGGACGAGGCGCGGAGGGCCTTCGCAGAGGCGCTGGACCGGCTGGAGCACGATCGGGTCGAGTTCGCCTGTGGAGGCGGCAAAGGCCGGACCGGTACTGCGCTCGCGTGCCTGGCCGTGCTGGACGGCGTACCGGCGGGCGAAGCCGTGGCCTTCGTCCGCGCGAACTACGATCGGCGCGCCGTGGAGACCCCCTGGCAGAAGCGTTACGTCCGCAGTTTCTGACGGGGGAATGGCATGCGAGGCAGCGGGTACCTGAACGACCATGAAGGGGTTCATGAGGCCGGCCGCGCGACCGAGGACGGTGGACGGCGTACCGGTCCTGTCGGTAGGCAGCCACCGGCACGCTCAGCAGGGCGCCTGCTTCATGGAGTACGCCTCGTACCTGGCCGGGGAGAAGTGGTCGGACCATCCGAGCTGTACCCATTCCCTGCTGGCCTACCTCGCCCGCGAGGTCAACGACCGAACCTCTGACGCGGGCCGCGCCGCGCTCGCACCGCTGATCCCGACGGTGATCGGCGTGACCTCCGACGACCCGATCGTCCACCCGCGGCTCGTCGCGCGCGTGGTGAGGACCGTACTTCCGGTCGTCGCCGACCAGGACAAGATCGTCCTGGCCGTGGCACTGATCCGTGCGGAGCAGGTGAGCGCGGATCTGGAGGACAGGCGGCGCCTCATCACCTACATCCGGTCCTCGGCGCCCAGCTCGATCTCGGCGGCGGCGCACGCGGCGGCGCACAGTCCTCACACCGACCCCGACGAACTGCTGCGCCGGATGCTCATCGCAGGCATCGATACAGTCACCGGCCACGCACCAAGTGCCCCGAAACGCGTGCAGGCACCGATCCTCAGCTGACACCACCGGGTACGGAGCCAAAGTCAACCCGTGTTGACTTTCTTTGCTATGCTCGTCTCACCGCCGCGCACAATCCCGCCGACCGCTCCCCAGGACGTCGCCGCCCGGAAGGACGACTCATGCCGGTCCCCGCGCGTGAGAAGAAGTCGGACCGCACCAGGATGGCGATCCTGGTGGCCGCTCGCGAACAGTTCGCCCAGCACCCGTACGACCGCGCGAGCATCCGCGCCATCGCCTCGCAGGCGCGGATCGATCCGGCGATGGTGCTGCGCTACTTCACCAACAAGGAGACGCTGTTCGCGACCGTCGTCGACATCGACCTGCATCTGCCCGACCTCCGGGCCGTCGAGGCCGACGACCGCGGTGAGGTGCTCCTGCGGCACTTCCTCGGCATGTGGGAAGGCGAGGCGAGGCACAACGCACTCCCGATCCTGCTTCGATCCGCCGTCACGCACGAGGCCGCGGCGGAGCGGCTCAGGGAGGTCTTCCGGGATCAGGTCCGCGGCGTGGTCGCGGCCGTAGTACCGAAGTCGGAGGCGGCCCGGCGGGCCAGCCTCATCAGCAGCCAGTTGCTGGGGCTCGTCCTCACGCGCTACGTTCTGCGGCTGCCCGACATGACCGATCGCGACGCCGAGGGCCTGATCGCGGACATGGCGCCGACGGTGCAGCGCTATCTCAACGGCAGCCTGACCACTCCCAAGCGCGGCCGGTAATTGCCGGCCCCAGCGCTCGGCGACCCGGGGCCGGGCGCCGGCCGTCGCTCAGATCTCGGCTCCCTCCCTGCGGGCGGTGCCCAGTGCGATCGCATCCTGAAGGGCCGCCAGGATGTAGCCGGGGATCTCCATCCCCTGCTTCTGAGCCCAGAGCATCTGGCGCTCGACCAGGCTCATCTGCCGGGCGACGTCCAGGAGATCCCGGTCGAACTCCAGCGCCTTGGCGACGTCACCGAAGTCCGCGCGCTGCCGGCGATTGTTCACGCCGACGAGCCCGAACGACCGGCGGCGCAGGAGCCGCGCGAGATAGAGCTGCCAGTTCTTGAGCCCCTCGTCCCCCACCAGCGACTCGGCCGACATCCGGTAGAACGCGAAGTGCCCTGGCTCCTGCCGCCTGATCGGGGCGATGACCGTCTCCGCGATCGCATGCTCGCCCATCCGGCGGAGTCCGTCGACCAGCCGCGAGTACGCGATCACCGCGGAGCGCTCGGTGGCCGCGCCGGTCAGGTAGTAGAGCAGCCGGATGACGCCGAGCATGCCCGGCAGGTGCGAGAGGGCGCCGGCCAGCCGGATCTTCAGGCTCGCCGCCGCCACGTCGATCGGTGCCGGCGTCATCCCGAAGCCGTGCTGGACCGCGTCGAGAAGGAGGCCGTGCTGCAGTTCCTGCGGCGACCAGACGTCCTCGTAGAAGAACCGGTCCGTGTCGGTGGCGTCGGGCATCAGAGCCCGCAACTCCAGCACGTTCCGCTCGACCTCGAGCTCGACCCGGGTCAGATAGTTGAACACCCCGCCGTAGCGGCGGCGGACCTCGTCGGGGTCCTTGATGGTCAGGTCGGCGGCGTCCAGCGACAGCGGCGGATGGTCCTCGGCGAAGGTCTCGACGAATCGGCGGAGCCCGTCAGGCGAAGCGCGCCTGGGCGTACGGCTCCGCTCCGAGCGGACATTGACCTGGGTCATGGCCTCTTCTCCTCCGTGGCTCCTGAGAGGGCGGATCGCTGACCGGCCCCGGAAGCGATCGGCCGGTCAGCGTCTTGGCGTGGTCGAGTTGCCGCACCTGGTGGGCGTGCGGGCCCGCACCGGTGTGTTCCAACTGTCGCCTGGTTCGGGGGCCAGGGCGCGCTATTTACGGCGAACGGTGTGCCGTGGGCGACGTCGATGACCGAACCGGCCGGTGGCACCGAAGCTCGGTCACCGCCGGGGTGCGGGACGCCACGCTCGAGCCGGAACTGCCGCGCGTCCGGCAGCCAGGGTGCCGACCCGTCGACTTCCTCTGTCATCGCGTCATCTCCGACTGGCCGGCAAGTTTGTCAATGCCTGTTGACTTCGACGGTAGATCCCGCCCGGAATGAAAGTCAACCCGCGTTGACTTTTGGTGATCTAGCTCTCTCTTCAGGATGGGCCGTGCGCCCATAGGACCGCACGGGCCACTGCTCTGTGACATCTGGCGGAAGGTGTCACAGATCGGCCCGGCACCTGGTCCTAGTTAGGGAATCACTCCCTCAACGCCGTGGTGGAGAGGTGGATCATGACGGTTACCGGTGGCAGGGGACCAGCGTCATCGGCACAATCCGGCGTCAGCACCCTGGCCCCGAGCCGGCCGCCGGGAGATCCGGCACCTGACGGCTTGGGCGCGTTGCCCCGTCCCGTGGCCGTGGTGGTGGGCGGCGGCGGTGTGCTCGGAGCGGCACATGTCGGTGTCGGGTACGCGCTGGAGCAGCGAGGATTCGTCCCGGACCTCATCGTCGGTACTTCGGTGGGCGCCCTCACCGGTGCGATCGCGGCCGCCCACCCCGACCGCGCGGCGCCATGGCTGGACCACGTGTGGACCCACCTGCGTCGCCGGGAGGTGTACCCGTTCGGCTTCCTGTCCTCGCGGTCCGCCATCTTCTCTGATCGCGGGCTGCGCCGACTGATCGCCCGGGCCGGACTGCCGTCGCGGATCGAGGAGTTGCCGATCCCCTTCACCGCGGTGGCCATGGACCTGGTCACCGGCGCCGAGGTACTGATCGACCACGGAGACCTCGAGGCCGCGCTGCTGGCCAGCGCGGCCATTCCCGGGGTGTTGCCGCCGGTGATTCACGAGGACCGGACACTGGTCGACGGCGGGATGGTTGCCTATGTCCCCGTACGCGCGGCCGAGCAGGCCGGGGCGGCCAGCGTGGTGGTGCTGTCCACCGGCCCGGCGAGTTGGCCGTTGCGTCCGACAACCCCGCCCCGAGGTGCGGGGGCGATCGCCTCCAGGGCCGCCGTGCTGCAGGTGCACCATCAGATCGAGGGCGACCTGCGCGCGGTGTCCGAGCACCTTCCGACCGTCGTGCTGCCGACCGGCATCGAGGAATGGCCCGCCCCGTGGGACTTCGGCCATTCGCAGCGGCTGATCCGTACCGCGTCCGTCACGGCCGGGCGCTTCCTCGACCAGCTGCACATCGATGGGGCCGGGCTGTACCGAGACGACGATCATGCCCGCGCCGGTCAGGCGCCGGCCGGCCGAGTCCACCCACCGACTTCCTCCAGAGCGGGGGTCACCCGATGAGTACCGTCGCCTTCCTCAACATCGGCATGCACGGGCGGGTCAACCCGACGCTGCCGGTCGTCGCCGAACTGGTTCGGCGTGGCCACACGGTCACCTACCACACCTCGCCCGCCTTCCGAGCGGAGATCGAGGCTGTCGGAGCGACCGTGTTCCTGTACTCCGGCGGAGAGCAGCCGCTACCCGATCCGCCGACACCCGTCGCGCTGCTGGAAGGGCTCGCGGCGACCGCAGTACGGGTGCTTCCCACTGTGCTCGCCGAACTGCGGGGCGTCCGGCCCGACCTGATCGTCCATGACGCCGCGTGCTTGTGGGGCGCGGTCGCCGCCCGTGAACTGAAGATTCCAGCGGTGTCGTCCTTCACCACGTTCGCGTTCAACCGGCAGGTGCCGAGTCCCACCGGCGCCTCGGCGGAACTGCTGCTGGCGGCGGCGTCTCAACCCGGCATCGTCCTGCGGTACCTGCGGTCGCGCTGGGAGTTGCACCGCCGCTTCGACGCACGTCAGTTGCCAGTGCTGGATCTGGGGAACATCCGCCAGTCACTCAATCTCGTCTACACCTCGCGCGCGTTCCAGCCGGGCGTCGAGGACCTCGACCAGTCCTACCGATTCGTCGGCCCGAGCATCGGCGCCCGTCCGAGCGACCCCTCGTTCCCGGCCGATCAGTTGCGGGATCCGGTGCTGTACGTCTCGCTGGGCACCGTGTTCAAGGCCGACCCCCGACTGCTGCGGACCTTCGCCACCGCACTCGCCCCGCTGGGCGGCACCGTGGTCGTCTCCACCGGACAGACCGATCCCGCCGAGCTGGATCCGTTGCCGGCCAACGTGCTCGTACGCCGTTCTGTGCCACAACCGGAACTGCTGGCGCGCGCGGCGATGTTCGTCACCCATGGCGGAATGAACAGCGTCAACGAAGCCCTGTACGCCGGGGTGCCGCTGCTGGTGGTTCCGCAGGGCGCCGACCAGCCGCTGGTGGCCAGTCGCGTCGTCGAACTCGGAGCAGGCCTGTCCCTTCGCACCCAGGACGTCGCCGAGGACGCCGTACGGGGTCTCGCCCAGCGGCTGCTCGGCGAGCCTCGGTTCCATGCGGCTGCCACCACCCTGCAGGCCGCCCAGCGTCAGGCGGGTGGCTATCACCGTGCCGCCGACGAGCTCGAGCAGTACCTGCCGGCCACCGGCTCGGTCGATCGGCGGGCTCCGGTCGATCCCTCGGAGCGAGGTTGACCGATGTCAGCCGTCGTCGTGCTGTGTCTGCTCGCCGGCCTGTCGGAGGCAGCCGGGCGGGTCCTGCCCCTGGTGGCGCGCCGACCCGGGATGTCGCGGACCCTTGTGATCGGGCTGCTGCTGGCCGGCGCCCTCATCGAGGGCGCTGTGATCGCGCTGTGGCCACTGGTCACGTGGACCCTTGCCGAACTGATGATGCCCACCGCGGCGGCCGACACCGCTGGGTTGGTGTGGACTCCGGGCCTGATAGCGCCGCTGGTGCTCGCGGCCATCCTTGCGTTTCCGTTGCTCGGACCCCTGTTGCACCTGCTGCTCATCGCGGCGGTCGGGGTCAGCCTGACCGGCCCGCTCGCGGACGCCACCGGCCTGGACTGGGGACTCGCCGCCGTTTGCGTCGCAGCCGCCGGCCTCGGGCTTGCTGTCGCGGTCGACCTCGTACGGCGGCTGGTCGCGATGATCCTGGCCACTGGAGTGCCGGAGCCGGTCCGATGAACAACCTTCTGCTCTGGTTCGGCGGGCTCGGGCTGGCTCTGGTCGTCGAAGCTCTGCTGGCCCGCTACGAAGTACTCGCCTACAGCGTCGGCTGGCGGGCGCCCACCACCCAACTCCCGGCGGGTGTGCCCTATGCCCGGGGTGCATCACCTGACACTCCCCCGGGTGCCTACTTGGTCTTCCTCGACGGCATCGGGAAACGCCGCTTCCACGACAGCCGGGACGGCGGCCAGTTGGTCCAGGCCCTGATCGCCGGAGCACCTGAACTGCGGGTGCTGGGTCAGGTTCAGCCGTACTCGCCGCTGGCCGACCCGCTCGCTGATCGGCCGGTATGGGCGTGGCTGCGCCGCCGAGCAGGACTGCTGCTGTTCCTGCACAACGTCATGCAGACCTTCGTCGCCGCGGACCACCGGTACCGGCCCTTGTACAACCGGGCCATAGGCAGCCAGATCGCCACTCAGCTCCGGCTCGCCGGCTACCAGCCCGACAGCGGCATCCCCGTGGTGCTGCTCAGCTACAGCGGCGGCGCCCAAGTGGCCACCGGAGCCGCCGACGAACTGCACAGCCAGTTGCGTTGCCCGCTGCTGCTGATCTCGCTCGGCGGATTCCACAACGGCGCCAACGACCTGACCAACGTCTGGCACCTGCATCAGCTCACCAGTTCGAGCGACCGGATCGAGCGCGTCGGTACCTGGATCTTCCCGCAGCGCTGGCGAATCCTCCGGCGTACCGGCTGGAACCGGGCCCGCCGCGACGGCAAGATCACCGTTCACCGGCTCGACCCGGCAACTCACGTCGGACCGCGCAGCTACATCAGTCCGACAGCCCTGCTGCCCGATGGCCGGAGCCACCTCGAACGCACCGCGGACACCGTGATCGCGCTCATCCGCGCCCGCTACGACACGAACGCGGCAGCGGACAAACCGTTGTCCTGAAGGCCCTTGTCCTGGAGGCCGTTCCTGGAGGCCGTTGTCACAGGGCACAGCGCTGTACGGACTTACCAGGTGACCGGATGGCAACTCGTGTCCCGGTGACAGGGAGGTTCCGAGATGAAGATCGTGGTAGTCGGCGGTACTGGTCTGATCGGTTCGAAGGTGGTGGCGAAGCTTGGTGAGCATGGTCACGAGGCCGTGCCGGCGGCGCCGAACACCGGCGTCAACACGATCACCGGCGAAGGACTCGCCGAGGCCCTGACAGGCGCGGACGTGGTGGTCGACGTGTCGAACTCCCCCTCCTGGGAAGACGACGCGGTGATGACGTTCTTCGAGACCTCCACCCGCAACATTCTCGCCGCCGAGGCCGAGGCCGGCGTCCGCCACCACGTCGCGCTGTCCGTGGTCGGCACCGAACTGCTGCTCGACAGCGGCTACTTCCGGGCCAAGCTGGCCCAGGAGGAGCTGATCGAGAACTTCTCGATGCCGTACTCGATCGTGCGCGCCACCCAGTTCTTCGAGTTCGTCCCCGGCATCGCCGACGCGGCCACCGACGGCAACACCGTCCGGATTGCCCGCATCTTCTTCCAGCCGATGGCCGGCGACGACGTCGCCCAGGCCGTCGGACGCACCGCGGCCGGTTCACCGCTGAACGGGCGGGTCGAGATCGGCGGCCCCGAGCGGTACCGGATGGACGACTTCTTCCGGCAGGCGCTTGCCGCCCGCAACGATCCCCGGGAGGTCGTCACCGATCCCAGCGCCATGTACTTCGGCGTCTCGCCCGCCGAGGGCGCACTGGTGCCCGGCGACGGCGCGATTCTGGGCGAGACCCAGTACAGCGACTGGCTGGTTCGCACCGCGGCCATGTCGTAGCCAAAGGTTCGCGGCCGGTCTGGGCGTCCTGTCACAGGGCGGGTCGGCAACCTGTCATACAGCTGAGTCGACGACTACCCGCTCGACTCCGACGGATTCGATGGAACAGGAAAGATTCATGACCAATCCCCTCACGCACGCCCTTCGCGGCAGCAGACGAACCCCCGCGATCCTCCTCACCGCGGTCGCCCTCGTCCTGGCGAGCCTCACCCCCGCCTTCGCCCAGGAAGGCCGGTCCGGAACCAAGCCCACCGTCGTCCTCGTGCACGGAGCCTGGGCGGACGCCTCCAGCTGGACCGGAGTCATCGAGAGGCTCCAGGACGACGGGTACCAGGTCGTCGCCGTCGCCAATCCGCTGCGCTCGCTGTCGGGCGACGCCGCGTACGTGAAGACCTTCCTGGAATCGCTGACCGGACCCATCGTCCTCGTCGCCCACTCCTACGGCGGGGCCGTGATCACCAACGCGGCCACCGGAAACCCGAACATCAAGTCACTCGTCTACGTCAACGCCTTCGCACCCGACGCGGGTGAGACCGCGACCCAGCTCGCCGGGCCGGACTCCGCGCTGTCGGCGGATCCGACGACCGTGTTCGACTTCGTTCCCGCCAACCTTCCGCCCGGCCCGGGCACCGACCTGTACCTCAAGAGGTCGACCGTCTTCACCTCGTTCGCACCCGAACTGAGCAACGACGACAAGGCAGTCCTGACGGCCTCCCAGCGACCGGCCACGATCGGCGCACTCAACGAGCCGTCCGACACCCCGGCCTGGCAGACGATCCCGTCCCGGTACCTCATCGGCACCAACGACAAGATCATCCCGCCGAGCGTGCAACGGGCGATGGCCGAGCGGGCCGGCTCCACCATCACCGAGTTCGACGCCGGACACGTCGGCCTGATCACGGACCCCAAGACCGTCACCCAGGTGATCAAGCAGGCCGCGCGCACTCGCTAGCAGGACCGGTTGATTCCAACCAGGGCATCGGGCCACCAGGGCCCGGTGCCCGCGCGGTGGATCACCCCGCTGAGATAGGGCTTACGGCATCGATCAGAGGTGCGTTGAGTTGCTTGCGGGATGAGATGGCCAGCTTGGTGAACACCTTGCGGAGGTGCCACTCCACGGTGTGCCGGCTGAGGAACAGCTGGGTGCCGATCTCCTGGTTGGTGAGGCCGTCCGCGGCGAGGTGGGCGATCTGCGCCTCCTGGGCGGTGAGGAGCTCGCGTCTCTCGACCGTCCGGCTCCGGGCGGTCGCGCCGGTGGCGGCCAACTCCCGGCCCGCCCGCTCGGCGAACGCCGTGGCGCCGATCTCGCTCAGGCGTTCGTGGGCGAGGCGAAGATGCCACCGGGCGTCCTGGCGACGCTGCTCGCGGCGCAGCCACTCGCCGTACAAGAGGTGGGCACGGGCGTGCTGCACGACGATCCGGGTTCGCCCCAGTCGATCGATCGCCTCCTGGTAGAGCGCGTCGGCCTGGCGGCCGCCGGCGAGCAGGGCCCGCGAGCGCGCCAGGATTCCGAGGGCCCAGTCGGTGCCGGCCGCAAGGGTGCGATCCTCCAGTTGCCGCAACGCCTCGGCCGCAGACTCGGCGTCATCGCTGCGGACCGCGGCCTCGATCAGTTCGGCAAGGGACGAGCCGAAGAATCCCAGGTCCTCGTGCTCGCACGCCTGCCGGGCGGCGCCGAGGGCCAGGTCATAACGGGAGAGACCGTTGTAGAGCACGGCGGTCACGTGAGCAGCCAGACCGAGCGCTCGGCCTTCGCTCCGCAGGGTCGCGTCCTTGATCTGTGCCTCGACCAACCTCATCGCCGGGGCCTCCTCGCCGCGCCAGGCGGCGAGCAGCAGCCGGGTGTAGCCGAGCGGCGCGTTGCCGGTGGCCTCGGCGATCGCTTCCGCCTCGGTCACCAGGGCCGCCGCCGCGGCGAACTCGCCGGCGTGCAGATGGACGCCGGCGCGGTAGGACAGCGCCATCGGGAGAACACCGAGGGCGCCGACCCCGCGGGCGAGCTTGACCGCCCGGCCGGCGAGCTCATGCCAGGCATCGTCATCCCACAGATCGGGCGCGATCGGCTCGGGCGCGACCGGGCAGGCCAGCCAGAGCCAGCGCAGCAGCGTGACCTCGTTGGTCTGGGCCTCCTGGCGAAAGGCCTCGAGAGCCTTCCTCAGTTGAGGTACGGCGGCCGCATAGCCCGCGGTGAAGCGGGTGGCCATCCCGTCCAGGAGGAGGTCCATCGATCCAGGCGGCGGAACTGCCGGTCGCGCCGCCCGAGCTGCCTCGGCGGCCTCCTGTATCCCTCGGAGGCTGCCGAGCCGGCCGACGAAGATGGCGGCACCGAGCGCTTCGAGGTACGTCTCGCGCGCAGCGGGATCGTTGAGTGCCTCGAGCTGGTTGGCCGCGTCGAGGAGCAAGGGACCGGCCTCGCTCCCCCGCCCGTGGGCGAACACGATCTGGGCCCGCAGCCGGGCGAGCCGAGCGCGCTGAAGGTCGTCCATCGGGCCGATCTCAGCAGCCGCGAGCAGGTCGTAGGCAGCGTCCGGTTCACCGGCCCGGAACTTCGCGTCGGCGGCGGCCAGAGTGCGCTCGGCGCGCCGGCCCGGACCCGGCGTCAGCTCCGCGGCCCGGGCCAGGAACGCTGCCGCGGCCGCGACGCCGCCACGGGACTGGGCTCGCGCTGCCGCACCCTCGAGCTCGCCGGCTACCGGCTCGTCGAGCCCCACCGCCGCGTAGGCGTTGTGCCAGGCCCGGCGATCAGGGTCACGGCGGCCGTCGGTGGCCTCGGCCAGGGCGAGGTGCACACTGCGCCGATCCTCACCCGAGGCCGCCCGGTACACGGCGGAACGGATCAGCGGATGCCGGAACCGCACCCGGGCACCGATCTCGATCAAGCCCGCCGACTCGGCCACGGCGGCCGCCCCGGGCTCGATTCCGAGCCGCTCGGCCGCGCGCCACAGCAGCGGCGCGTCACCGACCGGCTCGGCCGCGGCGGTCAGCAGGAGACGGCGGGTCTCGGACGGCAGCGGCTGCAGGCGGCGGACGAACCCATCCTCGATCCGGCGTGCCAGCGGGCGCACGACCGGAAGCCCGAACCCACCCGCGACCTGCCCGGCCGGCATCGCCCCGGGCAGCTCGATCAGCGCGAGCGGGTTCCCCCGCGTCTCGGCCACGAACCGGTCGCGTACGTGCTCATCGACCACCACGGTGATCGACCGGTCGAGCAGGGCGCGGGCGTCGCTGTAGCCAAGGCCGCGGACGTCGAGCTCCGGCAGACCGGCCAGCTCGCGCGAGTCCTCGGGCGCGCGGACGGCGAACACGATGGCGACCCGTTCGGCCAGCAGCCGGCGGGCTACGAAGGCGAGGGTCTGGGCGGAGATTCGGTCGAGCCACTGAGCATCGTCGATCAAGCAGATCAGCGGCTTGCCCTCGGCAACCTCGGTGAGCAGGTTCAGCACCGCGAGCCCGACGACGAACCGATCCGGCGGCTGCCCCGAGGAGATCCCGAACGCGGTGGTGAGCGCTTCGTACCGAGGGTCGGACAAACGCTCCCCGAGCCGGCCACAGAGCTGGTGCAGGCCGCCGTACGCGATCTCCATCTCGGACTCGACGCCCGCGGCTCGCACGATCCGGCATCCGGACGCCTGCGCCCGCACATAGTCGAGCAACGCCGTTTTGCCGATGCCGGCTTCACCACGAAGGACCAACGCGGCGCTCTGCCCGGCTCTCAGACTGGCTACAAGCCGATCGAGAGTCTGGCACTCGTCTCGCCGACCCTGTAGCTGGATGCCTCGGTCTCCCGTCGTCATGCCCACCGCCCGAGCCTGAGCGTATCCGCGCGCGGCCCGGCGGTGCAACGAACCTCACGCAGTACCGGACGGCGCGACTCACCCTGCCACGCTGTCCGGGGATGCGAGCGACGAGGCAACCAATTCGCTCCGGTGGCGGCTGAGATGCAGGGCGGTGGTGACGATCCCGGCGTGGCTGAAGGCCTGCGGCGTGTTCCCGAGGTGATGCCCTGTCGCGGCGTCGTACTCCTCGCTGAGCAGCCCGACGTCGTTGCGGAGTGACAGGAGGCGCTCGAACAACGCCTCGGCCTCGTCGGTCCGCCCGATCCCGTGCAGCGCGTCGGCCAACCAGAACGAGCAGGCCAGGAACGCGCCTTCCTTGCCCTGGATACCGTCGCAGTTGGGTCGGCGCCGGCCGACGGCGTACCGCAGTACCAGTCCGTCGTGGGTCAAGTGGGTTTGGATGGCATCGACGGTGCCGACCACGCGGGGGTCGGTCCAGGGGAGAAATCCGTAGCGAGGTAGGAGCAGGACGGAGGCGTCGAGCCGGCTGGAGCCGTAGCACTGGGTGAAGCTGCGGAGCGCGGCGTTGAACCCACGGTGACAGATTTCGTCGTGCATGGCCTGGCGGAGGTGCCGCAAACGTTCAAGGGACGCCGGGGCGGTCTTCTGGTGCTCGAGGGCGCGGACGGCTCGGTCGACGCCGACCCAGGCCATCGCCTTGGAGTGGACGAAGTGGCGCCGTGGTCCGCGGATTTCCCAGATGCCGTTGTCGGGTTCCCTCCAACTGTCTTCGAGGTGCCCGAGCAGGAGGTCGTGGATCGCTGTGTCGGCACCGCGGGATGTTCCGCACAGGGCATCCATCAGCTCGCCCCAGACGTCGTTCTGCACCTGCCTGGCGGCGGCGTTGCCGATGCGGACCGGTGCGGACGCTCGGTAGCCGGGCAGCCAGTCCAGTGTCCGCTCGGGCAGTCGGCGGCTGCCGTCCAGGCAGTACATGACCTGTACGTCGTCCGGGTCATCGGCGACAGTCCGAGCCAGCCAGTCCCTGAAGGCCGCGGCCTCCTCCACGAAGCCGGTGGCCTGAAACGCCTGCAGCGTGAAGCTGGCGTCCCGCAGCCAGCAGTACCGGTAGTCCCAGTTTCGGGTGCCGCCGATCTCCTCGGGCAACGAGGTCGTCGCCGCGGCCAGGATGCCGCCGGTCGGGGTGTGGGTGAGGGCCTTGAGGATCATCAGTGAGCGCCTGACCGCGTCGGCCCACGGCCCGGAGTACGTGCACTGGCTGATCCACCGGTCCCAGAACGCCTCGGTTGTGGTCAGGGAGCAGGCCGGGCTGACCGGTCTCGGCGCGGTGCGGGTGTGAGTGAGGACGAAGGAGAGCCGATCGCCCGCGGCGACGCTGAAGTCGGCGGTCAGCGAGTTGTCGAGCTCGGCCACCATGTCGATGCTGCTGGAGAGCCAGACGGCGTCCGTGCCCGCGGTTGCCAGGATCTGCCCGCCGACGCTCCGGAGTACGGGGTGGACCCTGCCGTAGTCCATCCGCATCGCCAACGAGGTGTGCATTCGGACCCGACCCGCCAAGCCCTCCACGATGCGGATCACTTGGCCCTCGGGGCCGGTCGGGTCCATGAAGTCGGTGACCCGTACCTGTCCAGCGGGGCTGACCCACTCCGTCTCGAGGATCAACGAGTCCCCTCGATAGCGTCGGCGGGCGCAGCGGCCACCTGTCGCGGGCCCCATGGTCCAGCGGCCGTTGCCGGGATCGCCCAGCAAGGCCGCGAACAGCGCGGCCGAATCGAAATGGGGTAGACAGAGCCAGTCGATGGATCCGTCGACGGCGACGAGTGCCGCAGTACGCAGGTCCCCGATCAGCGCGTAGTCCTCGATGTGTTTCATTGCGCGAGCCTCGTCTCAGCTGGCCCGGTCGGTGGCCAAAAGTTCTTCCAGGTCGGTGAAGTCGCCTGCGCGGGCAGCGCTGAGGAATGCCTGCAGGAAGCGCTCGTGGGAGGCCGGACCCATGACCGCGCGTCTTTCGGCGGCGATGTGCGCGCGGGCACGGCAGACCACCTGCCTGGTGTTGGCCGCGCCGAGGTGGAGGATCTCCGAGATCTGCCGGTAGGGGTAGTCGAACGCCTCCCGGAGGACGTAGGCGGCGCGTTCGCTGGGCGCCAGTCTGCCCATGATGATCTGCACCGCCTGCTCGACGGCCTCGCGGCGCTCGGCCCGTGCCGCCGGGTCGTCGCTCGCGTCAGCCGCCTCGAGGGCCCAGGGGTCCACCGAGATCTCGCGGCGCCGCCGGGCGGACTGGCTGACGTTGATGGCGAGCCGGGTCGTCATCGTCGACAGCAGCGCCGGTGGATTCAGCACGACCGTACGGTCCATGTTCTGCCAGCGAAGCCAGATCTCCTGGACGACGTCCTCGGCCTCGCCCGTGCTGGTCAGGACCCGGTACGCGATCGCCATCAGCCGAGGTCGCACACTGACGAAGATCGCAACCGCCTCGTCGAGGTCACCGTTGACTCGCTGCTCCACCGCGTCGGCATTCACGGTCCCGGCTCCTCTCCCGCTCTGGCAGGCATCTCGCGAATGCCCTCTGCCATCACGGTGCGCCGCCCGGCCCTCTCATCGCGCCACTAGAACCACGTAGGTGGCCACGTAGTCGTGGCCCCCACTACGTAGTGGGGGCCACTTTGCTTCGGGCTTCCGGATCGTCCTCCGCAGAGGGTGTCAGGGCAGGTCGCGGCGCATCAGGATCCGGGGGTGGCCGGCCAGTACTGAGGTGGTGTCGGCGGCTTTGGTGAAGCCGGCGCGTTCGAAGTTCTTGCGGATTCCGGCGTACGCCATCGTCAGGTCGACCTTGGCGTCGCCGTTGTCCAGCGGGTAGGCCTCGATCGCCGGAGCGCCGTTGGTACGGGCGAACTCGACGGCGCCGGTGATCAGGACGTGCGAGAGTCCTGACTTCCGGTGGCCGGGGCGGACGCGGATGCACCACAGCGACCAGACCGGCAGGTCGTCGACGTGCGGGATCTTGCGGTTCCGGGCGAAGGAGGTCTCCGAGCGCGGGGCGACCGCGGCCCAGCCGACCGGCTCGTCGCCGTCGTAGGCGAGCACTCCCGGAGCGGGCTCGGAGCGGCAGAGCTCCGCGACGTACTCGCCGCGCGCCTGACCGCGAAGCTCGTTGTTGAGCTTGGACGGGATCCGGTAGCTCAGGCACCAGCAGACGTTGGACCCGGGCGACTTCGGGCCGAGCACGGCCCGGACATCCTCGAAGACCGCGGCCGGGCGAACCTCGATGCTCATGGCTCCCACGATGCCACAGCCGAATCGATCAGTTTTCAAGAAGCGACCGGGGCGCCGGCCTCCTAGCCTTTGAGGTGTTCGCAGCACCCAGAGACGCACCGAGAGGCAGCACCGATGAACGCCACCAAGAAGGCCACCGCCACCACCAAAAACAAGTCGTACGAGGGATTCACCGCCGAGGAAAGAGCGGCGATGAAGGAGCGCGGGCAGGAACTCAAGGCCGGCACCCGCCGCGGCTCGCGCAGCGCCAAGCCGGACGGGGAAACCGAGGTGCTCGGGAAGATCGCCGAGATGTCTGACTCGGACCGCGTCATCGCCGAGCGGCTGCACGCCATCATCCGGGCCAACGCGCCGGAACTCGCGCCGAAGCTCTGGTACGGCATGCCCGCGTACGCCAAGGACGGCAAGGTGCTCTGCTTCTTCCAGCCCGCCGACAAGTTCAAGACCCGGTACGCGACGTTCGGCTTCAACGACGTGGCGACGCTCGACGACGGCAGCCTGTGGCCGACCGCCTACGCGCTGACCAAGATGACCGCCGCCCACGAGAAGACCATCGGCGCCCTCGTCAAGAAGTCAGTGGCGGGTTAGGACAGCTCCAGTGCGGCAGGCAGCGGTGCCGCGTGGACGATCTGGAGCCGGCTGACGGCGCGAGTGAGTACGACGTACAGGCGGTGCAGCCCGCGCGGTTCGGCCGCCACGATCCGGGCCGGCTCCGCCACCACGACCGCGTCGAACTCCAGGCCCTTCGCGAGCGTCGCCGGCACGAGGACCAGGCGCGCCGTCTCCATCGCGTCCTCGGTCGCACCAAGCAGCCCAGGCTGAAGACCAGCGGCAGCGAGCGCTTCGAGAAGGTGTGAGACCTGCTCGTCAGCCGCGATGACCGCGACGGAGCCTTCGCCGGCCAGCGCGGCCCGGCAGGAAGCGACGAGCGTCTCCGCGAAGGAGTCCTCGTCGGTCCGCACGATGCTGAGGGCGTCGGCGACCGTCCGGACACCGCGCGGTACGCCGAGCGTGGGGGCGATCTGCGGCAGCAACCTCGCCGCGAAGTCGATGATCTGGTCCGGTACGCGGAAACCGCGATCGAGCTCGGCCACCAGGGCGTCGGACTTGTCGAGGTGATCGAGCACCCGATCCCAGGAGCCCGCTGCCCACGGCGTCGTCGCCTGAGCGAGGTCGCCCAGAACCGTCGCCGAGCCGGTCCGGCAGCGCCGACCGAGCGCGCGCAACTGCATCGCCGACAGATCCTGTGCCTCGTCGAGCACGAGGTGGCCGAGTGAGCCGCTGCTGCGTTCGATCAGGTCGGTCAGCTCGTCGAGCAAGAGGGTGTCGGCGCCCGACCACTTCGCCGACTTCCACGAGCGGGGCGGCTTGCTCCACAGCAGCGCCGCCTGCTCGTCCGCCGTGAACTCGTCTCCGGCGGACTGAGCGAGGAAGTCGGCGTCGGAGAACAGCCGGTGCAGCACCTGCTCGGGGGTGACGCGCGGCCAGACCGCGTCGAGGACCTGTTTGACGACCTTCGACCGTGCCACTGCGTTCTGCACCCGGTCGTCGGGCGATTCCCCGCGTCGCTCCATCAGAACCAGTACTGCGTGCGCGAGCCGCTGCGCGAGGGCGTTACGCCCCGGCGCGTACCTGGTCGACTCGCGCAGGGCGGACACGATCTCCACTACCTCGTAGTCGTGCACCCGATACCGCTGGGATCCCTTGCTGTAGAGGATTCCACTCGCCGGCGTACCGACGTACGACCACAAAGCGCGGTACAGCACGCGAGCCATCCGGACATCACCCTTGACCCGCGCGGCCTCGGCCTCGTCCGTCGCGGCGGCCGGCTGGTCGATCAGCTCCTCGATGGTGATCTGCCGTACGTCGACCTCACCCAGCGCGGGCAGCACCTTGCGGATGTAGGAGAGGAACGAGCTGTTCGGCCCGACGATCACGACACCGCCACGACTCAGCCGCTCCCGCTCGGTGTAGAGCAGGTACGCCACCCGGTGCAGGCCGACGGCCGTCTTGCCGGTACCAGGCGCACCCTGCACGCAGACGGTCGGATGCAGCGGCGCCCGGACCAGGTCGTCCTGCTCCGGCTGGATGGTGGCCACGATGTCGCGCATCGGCCCGGTGCGCGGGCGCTCGATCTCGGCGCGGAGGAACGCGTCGGCCTGGTCGGACGGGCCGGTCCCGGTCAGCGGCTCGTCCTCGAACCCGGTCAGGTCGGCGACGTCGGAGAAGCCGTACCGGCGCCGCAGTACGACGTGCCGGCGGTCGCTGCGGGTCGCCCGGTAGAACGGCACCGACACCGGCGCCCGCCAGTCGATGACGAGCGGGACCCCGTTGCCGTCGTGCACGTGCCGGCGGCCGATGTAGATCCGGTCGATCTCCTCGATGGCACCGGACTCGTAGTCGAGCCGCCCGAAGAACAGCGGCACGTCGGGCAGGTCGACCAGCGCCTGCGTCCGTTGCCGGTGAGCGGCCTGGTTGGCCTCGTTGGTGAAGCGTTCGTCGTTGTCCTCACCACCGATCATCGGGACCTCGCGCCCGGCGACGTCGCGATGCATGCGGGCCAGCGCCGCGCGGGCCTCGGTGAGGAAGGCCTGTTCGGCCTCGAGCTCCGGGGAGTCGGCAGGGAGCAGTGCGGATTCGACCATCGAAGAAGCCTCGACTCGTGTTTGACGGGATGTACGACGGACTGGTGGCGACCAGCAGGGTCCCGCCCCGGAGAGCCATCCGGTTCGATTCGATCCTTCACGCAGTGCGGAGAAGCCACTCGAAAAGACAGGCCGGGGACGCTACCAGCGCCGCCCGGCACCCGCCACCGAATATTCGCCGACCACCGGAAGGCGGCCCCGACAAGTCAGCCGGAGGTCCGCCCGTCGACCTCGTCGAGGCGAAGGCGCAGGAGTTGTTCGAGCGGCAGGGACTCGCCGTCGCGGGCGCCGACGCCCACGATGATCGGCGGGTCGGAGGGCAGGACTCGTACGCCGAAGAGCCGGGCCTTCAGGCTGGCCGGGGTGCCGAGGATGTAGTAGTTGCCGTCGGTGTCCACAGCGAGTGACCGGTTGCGGCGGAGGTACCAGCCGGTGAGGTCGGTGCGATAACTCACGCCCGAGCCCACCACCGGGGCTCGCAGCGGCTGCGGCTCGACGCCGCGAGCCTTCAGCTTCTCGACGAAGTCGGCCAGGTGCTCGCGGGCCTGCGCGGTCTCGGCGGCCACTCGGCGTTCGAGGGCGGCGGCGTGGGCGGCGGACGCCTCACGCCGTCTGTCGCGCCAACTCGGCTCATTGTGCACTCTGCCACCCTACGGGCGCCTGGGAACTGTCCGGGCCGGGCCGCCCATTAGGGTGGGGATGCCCCCACGGCGTGGCCCGGGAGCACCATCGACGGAGTAGAGGAAGCGGAGTACGCGGTGACTGAGTCAACCATCATCTACACGCACACGGACGAGGCCCCGGCCCTGGCCACCTACTCGTTCCTGCCGGTGATCCAGGCGTACGCCGCGCAGGCCGGGGTGGGCGTGGAGACCCGTGACATCTCGCTGGCCGGGCGGATCATCGCCGTCTTCGGCGACCACCTGACCGAGGACCAGCGGATCCCGGACGCGCTCGCCGAGCTCGGCGAGCTGGCCAAGACGCCGGCCGCGAACATCATCAAGCTGCCGAACGTCTCCGCGTCGATCCCGCAGCTCAAGACCGCGATCGCGGAGCTGCGCGGCCAGGGCTACGCGCTGCCGGAGTACCCGGACGAGCCGAAGACCGACGCCGAGCGCGAGGTCCGGGCCCGGTACGACAAGATCAAGGGCTCCGCGGTGAACCCGGTGCTGCGCGAGGGCAACTCCGACCGCCGCGCGCCCGCCTCGGTGAAGAACTACGCCAAGACCCACCCGCACCGGATGGGCGCCTGGACCGCGGACTCGAAGACGAACGTCACCACGATGGGCGAGAACGACTTCCGCTCCACCGAGAAGTCCGCCGTGATCGAGGCCGACGGCACGCTCCGGATCGAGCTGGCCGGCGCCGACGGCACCACCGCCGTACTGCGTGAGTCGATCCCGGTGCAGGCCGGCGAGGTGGTCGACGCCTCGGTGATGCACGTCGCCGCGCTGCGTGAGTTCCTCACCGCCCAGGTGGCCCGGGCGAAGGCCGACGACGTGCTGTTCTCGGTTCACCTGAAGGCCACCATGATGAAGGTGTCCGACCCGATCGTGTTCGGGCACGTGCTCCGCGCGTTCTTCCCGAAGACCTTCGCGCAGTACGGCGAGGCGCTGGCCGCGGCCGGGCTCAGCCCGAACGACGGTCTCGGCGGGATCTTCACCGGGCTGGCCGCGCTGCCGGACGGCGACGCGATCAGGGCGTCGTTCGACGCGGAGCTGGCCGAGGGCCCGGCGCTGGCGATGGTGGACTCCGACAAGGGCATCACCAACCTGCACGTGCCGTCCGACGTGATCGTCGACGCCTCGATGCCGGCCATGATCCGTACGTCGGGTCACATGTGGGGCCCGGACGGCGCCGAGCACGACACTCTCGCGGTCCTGCCGGACAGCAGCTACGCCGGGATCTACCAGGTCGTCCTCGACGACTGCCGGGCCAACGGCGCGTTCGACCCCTCGACGATGGGCTCGGTCCCGAACGTCGGCCTGATGGCGCAGAAGGCCGAGGAGTACGGCAGCCACGACAAGACGTTCGAGGTCGCCACCGCCGGCACGGTCCGGCTGGTCGACGCGGCCGGCACGGTCGTGCTGGAGCAGGAGGTCGCGGCCGGCGACATCTTCCGTGCCTGCCAGACCAAGGACGCCCCGATCCGGGACTGGGTCAAGCTGGCCGTCACCCGCGCCCGCGCCACCGGCGACCCGGCGGTGTTCTGGCTGGACGAGACCCGCGCCCACGACGCGAAGCTGATCGCGAAGGTCGAGGAGTACCTGACCGAGCACGACACCGAGGGCCTGGAGCTCAAGGTGCTGGCGCCGGTGGACGCGATCAAGTTCTCGCTGGAGCGGATCCGGCGGGGCGAGAACACCATCTCCGTCACCGGCAACGTACTGCGCGACTACCTGACCGACCTGTTCCCGATCCTGGAGCTGGGCACCAGCGCGAAGATGCTGTCGGTCGTTCCGCTGATGGCGGGCGGCGGCCTGTTCGAGACCGGGGCCGGCGGCTCGGCGCCGAAGCACGTCCAGCAGTTGGTGAAGGAGAACTACCTGCGCTGGGACAGCCTCGGCGAGTTCTTCGCCCTGGCCGCCAGCTTCGAGCACCTGGCCCAGACGACCGGCAACGCCCGCGCCCAGGTCCTCGCGGACACCCTGGACCGCGCGACCGCGACGTTCCTCAACGAGGACAAGTCCCCCACCCGCCGCGTCGGCGGCATCGACAACCGCGGCAGCCACTTCTTCCTGTCCCTGTACTGGGCGCAGGAGCTGGCCAAGCAGGCCGACGACGCCGACCTGGCCAAGGCCTTCACCCAGCTGGCCGAGACCCTCGCCGGCAACGAGCAGACCATCATCGACGAACTGCTCGCCGTCCAGGGCAACCCCGTCGACCTCGGCGGCTACTACCAGCCCGACCCGGCCAAGGCCGCGGCCGTGATGCGCCCGTCCAAGACCTGGAACGACGCACTCGCTTCGCTGAGCTGACACCCACACCGCGAAGGCGGCCGGCGACCATCAACTGGTCCCGGCCGCCTTGCTTTACAAGGGCCGTTACTTGGCCGCTGAAGTGCCGCCGGTGGCGAGGCGCATGAGGTCGGTGGAGAAGTCGACGTCGTCGACGGAGCGGTCGGCGCGGGTGGCGTTGCCGGCGAACTGATGCTGGTAGCCGGTCCAGTTGTCGTCGGCGATCTGTTGCGGGGCGCCGCTGCGTACGAGCATCGTCAACTCGTTGGCAGCCCGCGTGATCCGGCGCCCGAGTTCCGGTGATCCCCAGTCCTCGGGCGCCGCGTACAGCGAGGTCGGGAGTGGGATGGCGCGCAGGAAGGCGAACAGCGGGCGGAGATGATCGTCGACGACCATCGCATGCCGGGCGGTCCCGCCGGTCGCGGCCACGATGACCGGCTTGGCGACCAGCAGGTCGTTGTCGATGAGGTCGACGAACGACTTGAAGAGTCCGCTGATCGCCGCCTTGTAGACCGGCGTACTGGCGATGATCGCGTCAGCCGCGGCGAGTCGTTCGATCGCGGCCTGGACCTTGGCGTGGGGCACGCCGGAGACGATGGACTGGGCGATCTCCACGGCCATCGGCGCGAGGTCGATGACGCTGACGGTGGCGGAGGTGCCGGACGCGCGGAGGGCGTCGACGGACTTCTGGGCGATCCGGTCGGCCAGCAACCGGGTCGAGGACGGGTCGCTGACGCCTGCGGTGATGACGGCGATGGACAGGCCGGACCCCGCCGTACCGCGGGTGGCGTCGTTCATGTCGGGTTCCTTTCGGACTGCGTGCGGGACGGAGGGGAAACGGCTTCGGCTTCGGCGGTCAGGGCAAGGCTGAGGTCTCGCAGCATCCGGAGTTGCTCGGGGCTGAGCGCGCGCGTCATCGCCTTCGCGACGTGACGCGCGTGCGCCCGGCCCACCCGACGCTGTACTTCGACGCCCTCGGCGCTGAGCCGGATGCGAGAGGCGCGGCCGTCGTGCGGGTCGTCGCTTCGCTCCACCAGACCCCGTCGCTCGAGCCGGCCGACCAACCGGGACACCCCGGCCTGGGTCAGCAGCACGTCGTCGCACAGGTCGATGATCCGCAGTCCGTCCGGCGCCACCGAGAGGGCGTACAGGACGCCGTACTCGCGCCCCAGCAGGTCGCCCCACTCGCCGTCGCGCTCGAACTCGCGGGCCAGCGTGGCCTGGGCGCGGAACAGCGCCTCCCAGGCCACGTTCGCGAGTCGGGTCGTGCTCTCCATCAGAAGGCCACCGGGAAGTTCGCCTCGACGTCCGGGTCGCTGTCCTGGTACGGCGACGTACCGGACAGGTTGTCGCCGCGGTTCGGGTTCGGCCGGGGCCGGCGCGGCTCGGCGTCGCCGTACTTCGCCAGTACCAGCGACTCGTGGGTCGGAGCGTCGGGAACACCCGGCGCGCGGCGCGACTCCAGTTCCTTGCGCAGGACGGGGACCACCTCGGTGCCGAGCAGTTCGACCTGCTCGAGCGCCACGTCGACCGGCAGGGCGAGGCCGTCCACCGCGAACAACTGCCGCTGGTAGTCGCCGAAGCCCTCCTGGAAGGTGAGCACCTTGTCGATCACCTGCTGGGGACTCCCGACCGTCAGCGGGGTGCCGGCCATGTGGTCCTCGAGCCGGGATCCGCGGAACACCGGGTAGTTCTCGAAGTACGGCCGGAACGTGTTCACCGCGTCCTGCGAGCGCTTGGCGATGAACGACATCCCACCGAGCCCGACGATCGCCTGCGCGGCGGTTCCGTGGCCGTAGTGCTCGAACCGCTGCCGGTAGAGGTCGACCAGCGGCTTGAAGTGGAAGTTCGGCGCGAGGATGTGGTTGGCGAAGAAGCCGTTGCCGTAGAAGGCGGCCTGCTCGGCGATCTCCGGCGTACGGATCGAGCCGTGCCAGACGAACGGCGGTACGTCGTCCAGCGGCCGCGGCGTCGAGGTGAAGCCCTGCAGCGCGGTGCGGAAGCGGCCCTCCCAGTCGACCACGTCCTCACGCCACAACCGGTGCAGCAGGTTGTAGTTCTCCAGGGCCAGCGCCACGCCCTGGCGGATGTCCTTGCCGAACCACGGGTAGACCGGCACGGTGTTGCCACGGCCGACCATCAGGTCCAGCCGGCCCTTGGCCACGTGCTGGAGCATCGCGTAGTCCTCAGCGATCTTCACCGGATCGTTGGTGGTCATCAAGGTCACCGAGGTGCTCAGCACGATCCGCCGGGTCTGCGCCGCGATGAAGGCCAGCAGCGTCGTCGGGGACGACGGCACGAAGGGCGGGTTGTGGTGCTCCCCCAGCGCGAAGACGTCGAGACCGACCTCGTCGGCCCGCTGGGCGACCCGGATCATGTTGTCGATCCGCTCCGCCTCGCTGTAGGTGTACCCGTTCGTCGGGTCCGGCGCGATGTCGCCGACCGTGAACACTCCGAACTGCATGTCGTCCTCCTTGATCCGCGCGCCCGCGAAACTGCATGACTGCGCATGCAGTTCAACAACATGATCGCGCATGTATTCCCAGGAGGCTCAGTCGGGGGCCGGAACGCCTCCCGCGACGAACGCGTCCCGCGGGTGCTGCACGGACGCCAGGGAGACGATGTCCCGGCCGAACACCACGGCGGTCAGCCAGATCGCCAGCACGCGGACCTTGCGCTCCCAGGTCGGCACCGCCAGGACGTGGTACCCGCGATGCATCAGCCAGGCCAGGAGTCCCTTGACCACGAAGCGGCGGTACTGGAAGATCCCCAGGCCCAGGCCGAGCGTCGCGACCGCACCGAGGCCGTGGTGCACATAGGGCTTCGTACTCCGTCCGCGAAGGACGGCGACGACGTTCCTCGCCAGCAATTTCCCCTGCCGGACGGCGTGCTGCGCGTTCGGCACGGTCAGGACGCCGGACTCCGACGAGGTGAGGTCCGGTACGGCGGCGTCGTCCCCGGCACCCCAGGCGTCCGGCACCGGGTCCGCGTCCGTACCGACCCGGAGATCGGCCCGCACCGTCAGCAGGCCGCGGTGATCGATCGGCAGATCGGTGTGGCTGCTGACCATCGGGTTCGCCGCGTTGCCGGCGGTCCACACGAGCAGCTCGGAGTCGAACTCCTCGCCGGTGGAAAGGACCACGTGGCCGTCGCGGGCGGAGACGACCTGGGTGTTCAGGTGAACGTGCGCTCCCCTCTTCCGGAGCGAGTCCACCACCCATTCCCCCGGGCCGTCGGTGACTTCGGGCAGGATCCGATCGCGTGCCTCGACCAGGTGGAAGTCGAGCTCCCCGGCATCGAGTTCGGGGTACCTGCGGACCAGGGACGAGGCCAGTGACAGCAGTTCGGCGAAACCCTCCACCCCGGAGAAACCACCGCCGACGAACGTCACCGTGAGAAGCCGGCGGCGCAGTGGGCCCGGCTGCAGCGACGCGGCCTGGTCGAACGCCGTCAGCAGCCGGTCCCGGATGGCGACGGCTTCCTCGACGTGCTTCAGGCCGATGGCCTGCTCGGCCACCCCGGGGATGGCGAGCTTGCGGGTCACCGCGCCCGCGGTGACGACGATGATGTCGTACTCGAGGACCATCTGGTGTCCCTGCGTCAGCGAGACCAGGACCGTCTTCTGGGCATGGTCGATCTGGGTGACCGCGCCGGCCACGATCCTCGTCCGGCGCAGATGCCGGCGGTGGGAGACCGCGGCGTGCCGGGCCTCGATCGAGCCGGCCAGTACTTCGGGCAGAAAGGGCTGGTACGTCATGTAGGGCCGCGGGTCCACCAGGATGAGCCGCGCCTCGCCGCGTCGCACTCTCTTCTCCAGTTTCCACGCCGCGTAGAAGCCGGCATAGCCTCCCCCGACCACCAAGATTGTCCGCACGTTGTTCCCCTCTTCTCTAGGTGTCGACCCCGACCGCGTGGATCAGTTGCATGGAGACCTGTCTGGTTCTGAACAGCAGGGTGAGCTGGTCGCTCTGGTGGGCAGCCAGTTTGTAGGCGTGGGTCGAGTGGTGCCTCGCGGCGACGGCCGCCCGCACCTGCTCCGCTCGCCGTGACCAGGACAGCGGCGCGTCATCGGGTCGCGTGGTCTGCTCGAGGAGCGAGAACCCAGTACGGTCGAGCAGCGTCGCGAGCTCGTGCTGAGTCGGGAAGTGATTGCCCTCCGGGCCCGGCAGACGCGTCCGGCCCCGGGCGACAACCACCAGGAGTCCCAGTGACCCGCCGGGCTTCAGTACTCGGTGGATCTCGCGGAGGAGCGCGGCCTTGTCGTCGACGGTGCAGAGCACGCCGAGGCACCAGGCGGTGTCGATCGATCCCGTCCGGAGCGGGATCCGGGTGCCGTCGGCGGCGATGACCGTGAACCCGAAGAGCCGTGCCGCGGCCCGGCACGCGGTCTGCATCGGCTCCAGCAACAACGGCCGTACTCCGAACCGCTCGGCTGCCCAGGCCGCTGGACCGCCGACCCCGGCGCCGACGTCCAGCAACGTGGTACCGGTGGACAGTTCGCAGGCTTCGGCCAGCCAGGCGAGGGCGGCAGGGCTGGCACTGCCACGGCAGGCGGCCGGTATCGCGTACCGGTTTCCCAGATGCTCGACGGCGTCGGCGGTCCAGCCCGCGACATCGTCGAACTCGGCAACCATCGCAGCCACGCTCACAGCTGAACCGCCTTTCTGCTCCCCGGCCCTACAGCCGGCGTTCGACCGCCACGGTCACGAGACGGCGTCGACCGCTTCGAGGATCGAGGCCGCGACCTCGCCGGGCTGCGACACGCTCAGCGCGTGCGACCCGCCGCGTACCTCGCGGGTACCGCGCGAATCGGCGCGCTCGGCGAAGAACCGGTGAGCGGCGACCGGGATGTTCAGGTCCTCGTCGCTGATCACGAACCAGGACGGAGTGGACTTCCACGCGGGTGCGTCGGTGGGCAGGCCGGTCGTGAGCGCGGCCTCGGTGACCGGGCGCTGCGTCGCGGCCATCAGCGCGGCCTGGTCCGCGGGGACGTCGGCGGCGAACTGCTGGTGGAACTTCTCCTGCCTGATGACGAACTCGGTCCCGCCGCCCGAGAGCGGGTAGGCGGTGAGGGCCTCGCCCAGGGTGCTGCCGGGGAACTTGCCGGACAGTTCCAGCGCGCTCTCGCCCTGCTCCGGGACGAACGCGTCGACGTAGACGAGCGCGACCACGGCGTCGTTGTTCGCCGCCGCCTCGGTGATCACCATGCCGCCGTACGAGTGCGCGACGAGCACCACGGGTCCACCGATCCCGGCGATCACGTCCCGGACGTACGCGGCGTCACCCTCGAGACTGCGCAGCGGGTTGGCGGCGGCGACGACGGACAGGGACTTGACCTGCAACTGCTCGATCACGCCGTTCCAGCTCGCGGACTCCGCGAACGCGCCGTGCACGAGGACGACGGCGGGCTTCTGGTCACTCATTTTCCGCTCTCTTCTCTCTGGTGTTCGGGCTACGTGTTCGCTCACTGTCCGCAGTCCTGTCTTTCTGGGCTCTTTCAAGAGTTAGACAGGATGGCCGGGAGCTTTGTGACGCGGCGGCAACCCTGTTGCCCGAGGCCACTGTGAAGTTGGAACACAGCGTAGTTACCGGGCCGCTGTCACAAATCGGTGCGCTATCCGGTCCTTCGGGTGCAAGCCGTAGCACGCCTCAGGGCACCGAGGAGAACCGTGAACGAGCAGAACCCCGTCGTCGTGCTGGTGCACGGCGCCTTCGCGGAGTCGGGCGGCTGGAATGCCGTCATCGAGCGGTTGCTGAGGCGCTCGGCCGAGGTCGTCGCCGTGGCCAATCCGCTCCGCAGCCTGCCGGGCGACGCCGCCTACGTCCGCGACGTGATCGCCGGGATCGGCAAGCCCGTCGTCCTGGTCGGGCATTCCTACGGCGGCTCGGTGATCACCGAGGCGGCCGCCCACCACGACACGGTGAAGGGCCTGGTCTACGTCTGTGCCTTCGCGCCCGACCACGGCGAGAGCGCGTTCGAGCTGGCGAGCAAGCGGCCCGGCAGTACGCTCGGCGAGGCGCTCGTGACCTATCCCCTCGGCATCCGGGGGAACGAGTTGAGCATCGGACGGGATGCCTTCCACCGCCAGTTCGCCGCCGACGTACCGGCCGCTCAGGCAGCTCTGATGTGCGCCACCCAGCGGCCGGTCGCCCAATTGGCACTCATGACCGGCCTGCCCACGCACACACCGGCCTGGAAGACGCTGCCGTCCTGGTTCGCCTTCGGCGACGAGGACCTGAACATCCCGATCGCGGTACACCGCTATATGGCGCGGCGAGCCAACGCGGTGTGCACGCGCGAGGTGGCGGGCGCATCCCACGCCCTCAGCATCTCCGCCCCCGACGCGGTCACCGCGGCGATCATCGAGGCGCTGGACGCCTGACCGCCCCTTACTCGCCTCGGCCGTCCGCGACTACCGAGCGGACGGTGCCGACGTCATGATCGAAGGCGTCCTCGCAGGATTCGCAGTACGCCAGGTCGGAGTGGCGCAGGCGGAAGAGTTCCAGTCGCCGATGGTGGTACTGGTCTGTCTCGCCGATCCACTCCATGCCGATCCGCCGCGCTGTGGCCGCTGCGCGAGCGTTCTCCGCGCCGACGAGAGCGAACAGTTCTTCGACGCCGGCACGGTGCAGCGACCATCTGGCCATGGCCTCGCCCGCCTCTGACGCGTAGCCGTGGCCCCAGGCCGAGCGGGCCAGCTGCCAGCCGATCTCCACGTCTTCCCAAGGCGCCAGCCGGACCAGCGACACTCCACCGATCACCTGGCGGGTGCCGCGCAGTTCCACGGCCTGGTGACTGACCGGTGCCACGTCCTCCTCCCGCCACTTGCGCAGTACAGAGCGCATGGTCGCCTCGTCAGGCACCCAGCTCATGGCCGGCGTGAGCCAGCGGGTCACCTCCTCGTCGCCGTAGATCGCCAGTGCCTCGGGCACGTCGGTTTCGCGCCATGGTCTGATCACCAGTCGCTCGGTCTCGATGCTCGGCTCCATGTCGCCCTCCTGTGCTGGTTCAGGCCCGCACTGCCTATGACCGCGCAGCACGGATTCCTGTGACACAGCACCGACGCGAAGCTAAGTGAGGGGCAGACCGAAGCCAGGGCGGTCGGGGACGGTGAGTTCGCCGTCGCGCCACAGGTAGCCGCTGGTGTCCACGCCGAGCGTCTCACCGGGAACCCCCTCGACCGTGTCGACGTTTCCCAGTCCGGCGGCGAACTGGGCTGCGTACAGGGTCTTGAGTGGTAGGCCCCAGGCATGCGGCGACGCCCGTACTCCGAGCTCAGCGATCCTCGGCATGACGCCGCGCCAGCTCGTCAGGCCGAACGAGACCACGTCCATCAGCAGCACGTCGATGTCCCCACGGCCGGCGATCTCCAGCAAGGTCTCCAGCTCGGGATTGCTCTCCCCCTCGGCGATCAGCGTCGCCGAGCCGGCTTCGCGCAGATACTGCCGTAGCCGGGCAAGGTCGGCCGCGTCGTCGAGGAAGGGCTCCTCCACCCAGTACAGGCCACAGTCCGCGACCGCCTGCAGATATTCGATGAAGCCGGCGCAGTCGTACCCGTCATTGGCATCGACGAGAATTCGGTGCTCCGGATATGCCTCCCGGACGGCTCGGGTCACCTCGATGTCCCGGGCATCACCGGCCGCGCGGTCCATCCACCGATTGCCGCGCCCGATCTTCAGCTTGAACGCCCGGTACCCCGCCGCGTCGTCGGCGGCACAGTCAGCCAGTACGGCGGGCACCCCGCGTGGGCTCTCGTCCGGATCGAGATCGGCGAAGTAGATCGCCCCGTCGTAACACGCCACCGTGCTCGGCCCGTGTCCTCCGAGGATCGCGTGGACCGGCAGGTCCTCGATCTGGCCGACCAGGTCGTGCAGCGCGAAGTCCAGACCTCGCAGGGAATCGTCACGTACGCCGCGGCCGGGATCGATCAGCTCGGCCACTGACCGGCCGACCGCCTGGTCGGCAGACACAGAACCCGCGACCAACCCCCAGCCGACCTTCCCCGTGTCGGTCCGCAGGACCACGATGTCGTCTACACCACCACTGCCATGACTCCCCAGCCGGGCGTTACGGCCGACGGTCCGTGGGTACCGCGTCTTGAGGCTCGACCGCTCGACGCTGCGAACGAAATGGCGATCCAGTGACATCGGATCGCCTACTTCGCCAGGACGGGGGCGATGGTCTTCGTCCGCGCCCCTTCGTAGGCGGCCAGGAGGATGCCGAGTACGGCGATGCCCTCGTCCTCGGTGTGAAGGGGACGCGTTTTGGTGAGCAGCGAATCGGCGAAATGACCGATCTCGGCGGCGAAGGTGTCCACCGGCTCGAGGTCCACGGTCCGGGTCTCCCCCGACCGGAGCTGCCAGCTCAGGGAGGTGCCGTCGCTGTGCAGAGCACCGAGCTCGCCGACGGCCGAGAAGCGCTCGGTGGACGCGGCCGGCTGGTAGGCCCAGCTGGTCACCAGCTGACCGACGACGCCGTTGTCGAACCTGACCATGACCTGCGCCGAGTCCTCGCCTTCCATGAACTTCAGCCGGTGCGTGGACAGCATCGCCGTGGCCTCGACCGGTGACCCACCGGCCAGGTGCAGCATCAGGTACGTCGGGTGGTACCCGGTGTCGATCAGCTCGCCACCACCGCTCGTACTGCTGCTCGCCCGCCAGCCCATCGTGGTCGGGTCGAAGTCGTTGTAGAAGCTGTCGGTGGTTCGCACCTCGTAGACGGTCCCGATGGTGCCGGCGTCGAGAAGCTCCTTCGCCTTGGCCACGGCGGGCAGGAACAGCTGATTGTGCGCGCACATGAGCGTCACGCCGCTGGCAGTCACTGCCGCCCGGACAGCCGCGGCCTCCTCGGCCGTGAGGCAGAGCGGCTTCTCACACAGGATGTGCTTGCCGGCCTCGGCTGCGGCGACGATCGCGTCCCGGTGCAGGTGGTGCGGCAGGCAGATGTCGACCGCGTCGAGCCCTTCGGCCTCGAGCATCCGCCGATAGTCCGAGTACGGCGTCGCGCCGAGCTCGGCGCCGCGATCGGCAGCTGTCTGCTCCACCGCGTCGGCCACGGCGGTGATGCCGATCTTGTCGGCATGCTCGCGATAGCCACGGATGTGGGCGGACGCGATACCACCGCCTCCGATCAGCCCGACCTTGATCTGGGGCATGGGAAGTCCTCTCCTCGGCTGCTTGGTGGGAGCGCTGCTAGGGGGAGCAAGGTCAGCGCGTCGGTGCTTCGTAGGCGATCGTGCGGCCCTCTGCCGCGGCCTGGTTGGCGGCTTCGACCAGCCTGGTCAGCTCCACCGCCCGCGCCAGGTTGTCGTCGGCCCGGGTGCCGTCGGTGATGTGGTCGACCCACTGACCGAACGGGTCCTTGCCGTGCTCGGGCACCGGCACCTGCCGCTCCTCACCGCCGGACGCCGGCCCCGCGACCCGCAGTACGTTGCCCGCGTCGGTGTAGGTCAGGCTGCCGTCGGTGCCGAAGATCTCGATCGTGAAGGGATTCCGGCTGGCGAAGCCGGCCTCGATGACGCCGATCTTCTGGTCCCGATAGCCGACCGTGACGACGGCGTTGTCCTCGAGCCCGCGGCCGGCCACCGAGCGGTAGGTCGCGCTGACGGTCTCGGGATCGGCGCCGAGGAACTGCTGCAGCAGGTAGACCGGGTGGCAGCCGAGGTCGGTCAGCGCTCCACCGATCGCGGCCTTCGGGTCGAAGAACCGTTGCGGCAACCAGCCCTCGGTCCCGTCCCTCGGCACCGCTCCGTCGTGGGAGAGCCGGATCCGGCCGTACGTGAGCTGTCCGAGCTCGCCACTGTCGATCACGTCGCGGATCGCCCGGGTGTAGCCGTGCGCGAGCCGGGGCAGGGAGACCACCAGCTTGACGCCGTTCTCGTCGGCCGCGGCGATGATCTCGGTCGCCTCGGTCACGGTCGGCGCGAGCAGCTTCTCGGTGAAGATGTGCTTCCGCGCGTTCGCGGCCTGGACCATCAGGTCGCGGTGCACGTCGGTGGCGGTCGTGATGATGACGCCGTCGAGGTCATCGCGGCTCAGGAGCGCCTCGAGATCCGGCGCGAACGGTACCCCGAACCGGTCCGCCCCCGGCTGTCCGAGCGTCGGATCGTCGTCCCAGACCGCGACCAGCTCCGTCCCCGGATGCTGCTCGGTCTGCCGTGCGTAGTCTCCTGCGTGAACGTGCCAGAACCCCAGGACCGCGATCTTGAGCGGCTTCGACACTTCTCCTCCAACGAGGTCGGGTGACATCCATCGGCCGATCGCGGTCCACATTACAACGCTGTAACGCGGCGTGCGGTTGGATGGGAGTTTCGCGGACAGGGTGTGGAAGGGCTGATGCGGCAGTGCGCTCGCTCGATGAGACAACTCCAGGGATTCTGGTCTCTCACCTCGGCTACGGGACCGGCGCGAGCAAGGCCGTGATCGCGGTCGTTCCCGACAGGCCGCTCACCGCCGAACTCGTCGGTGCCGGTGGAACTTTCGTACTGAACCCGGGGCAGGTCGAGCGGGTACCCGGCTGGTCGGGTGGGCCGTACTCCCGAATCCCGCTACCGGACGACCTCGCCCCGGGGACGTACACGGTCCGAGTGGTCGTCGATGGGGTCGAGTTGCGGTCCGAACCGTTCGAGGTCGGCGAAGAGCGACTTCAGCGTCGGACGATGTCCGACGTACTGGCCTACTTCAAGGCGATGCGGTCCAGTGGGGAGATCGACCGCAAGGACCGGGCGGCCCGGTTCTGGGACGATTCCTCCGGGGCGACTGTCGATGCGCGCGGCGGGTGGCTCGATGCCAGCGGTGACACCAGCAAGTTCCTGTCCCACCTCACGTACACCTCGACCATGAGCCCGCAGCAGATCCCGCTATGTGCCTGGGCGATGCTCGCCGCTCGCGACGAACTCGCCGCGCACCGTCCGGCGCTCGTACCGGTGCTGGGCGCGCGCCTGCGTGATGAGGCGCTGTGGGGCGCGGACTTCCTGACCCGCTTCCGCTCGGCCGAGGGCTACTTCTACACCGGGATTTTCGACGCCCTCACCAAGCGGCTGGACGAGCGGGTGATCACCGCGCCACTGCAGCACTCCGTCCGGACCAGCCGATATCAGGCCGCCTATCGGCACGGCGGCGGGCTGGCGATCGCCGCCCTCGCCCGCGCCTCCACCGTCGACGACGACGGCGACCGCACCCGCGCCGAGTACTTCGCGGCCGCACGCGACGGCTTCGCGCATCTGGAGAAGCACAACCTCGACTACCTCTTCGACGGCACGGAGTCGATCATCGACGACTACTCCGCGCTGCTGGCAGCCACCGAACTCACCGCCGCCGCACCCCACCACGAGCCGACTGGCGCGGCGCGGGACGCCGCCCCGCAGTCCGCACGAGGATCCGCGCAGGAGGTTGCGCGGGCCGCCGCACGGGAGGCTGCGTGTCGGCGAGCTTCGTTGCTGATCGAGCGGTACGTCCGGTCCGGTGACGGACCGGGCTGGTTCCGCGCCGACGAGCGCGGCCGGCCCTTCTTCCACGCCGCCGAGCCCGGCCTGCCGGTGCTCGCGTTGCTGCGGTTCGCCGAGGTCCTGCCCGATGCCGCCGAGTCGACCGCCGCGCGGCGTACCGCGATCCGGGCGATGCTCGACCTCCTCGACCGTACGGCGTCCGTCCCGAATCCGTTCGGGTATCCCCGCAGTCTCGTCCAGCCACTCGACGAGGAACCGCGCGAGGCGTTCTTCTTCCCGCACGCCAACGAGACCGGGTACTGGTGGCAGGGCGAGAACGCGGCGATCGCCTCGCTGTCTGCCGCCGCCCGCGCCTGCGCACGGCTGGACGGACTCGCCACCGACGACCGGGCCCGGCTGAGCACCTTCGCCGACGATCAGCTGAACTGGATCGTCGGCCGCAACCCCTTCGACAGCTCCATGCTGCAGGGTCGCGGCCGGAACAACGCCGACTACTCCTCCGACTTCCCCAACCTCCCCGGCGGAATCGTCAACGGCGTCACCTCCGGGTGGACCGACGAGGACGACCTCGCGTTCCTGCCACCTGACGCGCCCGAGGGCGATGCCTGGCGCTGGGCCGAGCAGTGGATTCCGCACACGGGGTGGTTCCTGCTCGCCGTCTCCGCCGCGCGCTGAAGCGCTCCCGGTCGCGGACGGTAACGCAGTACTGGACTGTGGCGGTTTCCGGTGCTGGCTTCTTAACACCGGAAACCTAGGGCGCTGGCCACTCGAAATGCAGGCCGACACCTTCCGGGGCAGGTGCCCATGTCTTGGATCTGCAACCCGGCCGGCGACGGACGGCGTCAGCCGGCGGAAAGGTTCGGCTGCAACTGGGCGGAGATCTTGGCTCCCGCCAGCAGCCGGACGACCCGTGGATCCGGCGTGACGACCAGGAAACGGCGTCGGCCGGCGCGGAACCGGGCCTGCGCCTCACGTACCGTCCGCGCCACCAGTTCGGCGCCGTCGAGAGAGATGACCAAGTGGACGCGCAGCGTCGTCGGAGCCAGTCTGATCGCCTCCGCCAGGACCTTGCGCAAGGCGAGCACGAGGCGCACGTCAATCGTGCCGGCCACCGTGACAGTGACGGTCTCCCCCGCTTCGGACAGCATGATCTTGCCCAGCGGCTGGGCGGGGCCACTCTCGCTTTCGCTCATCACGTCCCCTCCGGGGCGCCGGCGATCCTCTGCCTTGCAGAGTAGACGACGACCCGGTCGTCGTCTCACTACCGGTCCCCCGGGCGAAACGGTCAGGAATCGAGAAGCACCGGTCCGGTTGCCCCACCTAGCGTGATCGTCATGGAAATCCAGACCTGATCGGAGGCCGGCCGATGTGCATGCGAGGCCTCGCGGCCCTGATCGATCTCACCCAACAACTGGACCAACTGGAGGCACCCGATGACGCGGCAGCAGGCAGCCAAACAAGGACGCAAGAGCGGAACGCCCGGGCCGTTGTCCCGGTGGGTGCAGCGGACGATGAACGCCCGGACTAACGCCAAGATCCGCCGTGGCCGCGGCGAGTTCATGGGCATGGACCTGCTGATCCTGGGCACGGTCGGTCGCCGGAGCGGGCAGGTACGCCAGTCCCCGGTGGCGTGGTTCCCCGACGGCCCGGACGCCTGGCTGATCGTCGCCTCGGGCGGTGGCAGCCAGCATCCGGACTGGTTCTTCAACCTGATGGCGCACCCCGAACGGACGTCGATCGAACTGCCGGGCCGCGACGCCGTGCCGGTGACGCCGCACCAACTCGACGGCGCCGACCGGGAGCCGGCCTGGCAGCGGATCACCGAGGCCCAGCCCCGGCTCGCGAAGTACCAGAGCAAGTCCAGCCGGGAGTACCCGGTAGTCCGACTCACCCTGCGGTGACGGACCAGGGCGTACCGGCTCAGACGAAGACAAAGGAAACAAGACCATCACTGATCGTTCGTCCAGTCCGTTTGATTGTTCTCGTCGTGGAAGCCGATCGTCCGATGCGTCCCGTCGCAGAGGGGTTTGTTGGCGGAGTGGCCGCAGCGGCACAGCGTCATCCGGTTGCGGGTCTCCAGCGGCTTACCGTCTGCCCTCACGACGGGCACGTCGCCGGTGACCCACAACGCGCTGGCCAGGCCGTCCTCCTCTTCGAGGACGGAGATCGCCTGCGGAAGGTCGGGCTCGATCGAGTCGCCGCCACGGTAGAGGGCGTAGCTGTACGACCCGGACGGGCAGTGATCGATCCGTCCCATCACGTTCGACCGGACGTCGCTGTCGGCCGTGTCGTCCAGCATCTTGGCGATCGGCCTGGTACGACCGATGCAGAAGGCCGCGTGGATGCACAACTCGCCGACCCGCTGGGCCGAGATTCCGACGCCGTCGTGGACGTGCTGCAGTTCCTCGTACGGGCGGACGTCGGCCGACTCCGTACCGTCGAAGCCGACCACCGCGTGCGTCCCGTCGCAGAACGGCTTCGAGCCCGAGCGTCCACACCGGCACAGCACGTAGATCTCCTCGGTCTCGAGATCCTCGTGCGTCTGCCAGCTCAGCGACTCGTTGCCCTCGGCTACCACCTTGCGCTTGCGTCGCAGCGGGATCCGGCCGTAGACGACGTACGGGCCGTTCTCCAGTACGACGATCCGGCGCCGCTCGTCGCCGCTCACCGGCGGAGCTCCGGTTCGACGTACTCGAAGGTCGGGCCGGCGGTCGTGCCGTCTCCTTCGGGCATCTCCATCAGGCTCTGCGCCTGCGCCTTGAGCGCGTACATGGTGCCGGTGGCGACGCCGAGCTTGCTCGGGCTGCCATTGAAGGCATGGTCCAGGAGATGCAGCACCGCGCAGTACGTGCGGTTGAACTCTTCCTGGGCGAGCCGGATCGGACTGCCCAGCGGGTGGTCCGCCAGCCGCGGGTTGGGGCGCATCGGGCGGACGCCGGCCAGGTCGAGCGCGACAGCCTCACCGGTGGGTCCGGACTGCGGCGTGTCACCACGCTGGAAGCGGCGGCCGAGCTTGAGCTCCTGGAACCGGTAGTAGTGGGCGACCTCGTTGCGCTCGGGGTGGAAGATGTCCTGGTCTCCGTCCCAGACCTCGCCTCGGGCCGTGCCTTCGCCCTGCTCGACGATCTCCTCCAGCGCTGCCAGCGCCGAGGTCAGGTCGTTGACCGCCTTCAGATGCCCGCCACTGTGGAGGAAGTGACCAGCGGTGACCTGACGAGCCGGGTCGCCGCAGAAGACCGCCTGCTCGCCGAGCTCAGCACACAGGTGATGGAGGGCTTGCTCGATGGCGTCGTAGAACTGCCCGATCGTCTCGTAGCTGTCGCCTTCGGCCGGCGCACCGGGCGGCGCCGGCCGTTCGAGGCGGAGGAACATCTCCAGTGACTCGGCACCGAACGGGACCAGCGACAACTCCAGCGAGCGGTCGCCGTGCGGCAGTGGCCGGGGATGGCGGGGCAGCATCCTCGGCGTGTCGATGCACGGCTGCCCGCCGACCGCGTTGAGGAGGTTCGCCGCCAGCGCCAGATGGATCATCTCCTCCACGAAGACGCTGCCCACCACCTCCACGGCGTCCGGATTCCGCGCCGGGTCGAGCGAGTAGAGCGCGCAGAGGTACGGCGGCAGCGTCGCGTGCTCCAGCTCGATCGCCCACTGAAGGTGCTCGCGAAGGCTCTCCAACGTGTTGATTTGTGTCGTCGACAAGATCTCCCGCGGGAGAGTCATCTGTACTCCGTACTGTCGGCGGTGGTCAGGCAGGCCGGGGTGCGCGGCGGTCCTTGCGCTGGGCAAGCTCTTCGTCCTCGACCAGGACGAGCATCGGCTGGCCCGGGTCGCACAGCATCGTCACCGTGAAGCGAAGCCGGACGTCGTCGCGGGCGTTGCCGTCCTGGTAGTGGATGACATCGCCGCCCGGCTCCCAGAACGCCTCCCCGGCAGGGATGATCCGCTCCGGCTCGCCTTCGACCTCCATCCGCATCTCCCCTTCGAGGACGTACCCGAAGGCCGGCCCGCCCGGGTGCCGGTGCGGCGGCGTACCGGGGTCGCCGGGCGGATACTCGATCACCACGGTCATCGCGTGAGCGTTGGCCGGGATGAACGGCGGTACTGCTTCCTGTACCACGGTCAGCGCCGTCTGCCATGCGGTCGATCGCGGCTTCTGGTCAGTGCTGGTGGAGTCGGAGTCGGACATCGTGAGCCTCCATAGGCATGCTTGGGCGCGTTGCCAAGGCAGTAGCCAAGACAGACAGGTCAGTAGCTAAGACAAAACAGCCGGGCGAGCTGTGACAGTCGGGCCCCGCGCGGTAGTCGTCGTCCGGCGGAGGGCCATCCCACGAGGTGTCGATCGCGCGTGGCATGCTGCCTCGGTGACCCTGTACCTGCACCGCGCCGAGCGCACCGATGGGCTCGCCGACGGACTGGGTGACCTGCTCGCCGTGCCGCTGGCCGATCCGTTCGCCGAAGAGCTCATCGTGGTACCGGCCAAGGGCGTCGAGCGTTGGCTCTCCCAGCGACTCGCGCATCGACTGGGTGCCGCCCCGATGGCCCGGGACGGGGTCTGCGCCGGAGTACGGTTCATGTCGCCGCGCTCGCTGGTCTCGGCGGTGCTGGGCCTGGACGACGGTGATCCGTGGGCCGCGGAGGCAATGGCCTGGCCACTGCTCGCTGTCCTCGACGACTCGCTCGACGAGGCCTGGTGTGAGCCAGTCGCCCGGCACCTCGGTCATTTCGACACCGGCGCCGAGGCCGAACTGCGCCAAGGTCGCCGGTACGCCGTCGCCGCGCGGCTGGCCCGCCTCTTCGCGGCGTACGCCGTCCAGCGGCCGATCCTGCTCGAGGACTGGCTCGAAGGGCGTGACACCGACGGCCGCGGGGTCGCCGTCGACGCCGATCTGCGCTGGCAGCCCGAGCTCTGGCGCCGGCTGGTCGACCGCATCGACGGACTGCCACCGCACGCCCGTCACGCCGACACGCTCACCCGGCTCCGCGACCAGCCCGAGTCCTTCCAGCTACCGGCTCGCATATCGCTGTTCGGGCACACTCGCCTGCCGATGACGGAGGTCGAGCTGCTCTCGGCGCTGGCGGAACACCGCGACGTACACCTGTGGCTGCCACACCCCAGCGGCGCTCTGTGGGAACGCCTTGAGGCAGCGGGTGCCACCGCCGGCGACCGGGCCGCCGACACGAGTCACCAAGCGGCGGACCACCCGCTGCTCGCCACACTCGGCAGGGACAGCCGCGAGCTGCAATTGGCGCTCACCGCCGTCTCAGTCGTCGACGACCACCTACAGCCGCCAACTGCGCCCGACACTCTTCTCGGTTGGCTGCAAGACGACCTACGCGCCAACACCGTCACCCCTACCGGGCGGCACCAAGCAGCCGGCGACCGCAGCGTGCAGGTCCACGCGTGCCACGGCGCGGCTCGCCAGGTCGACGTACTGCGTGAGGTGTTGCTCGGGATGCTCCAAGCCGACCCCACCCTCGAGCCGCGCGACATCCTCGTCATGTGTCCCGACATCGAGACCTACGCACCGCTGATCAGCGCCCGCTTCGGACTCGAAGACCTTGCCTACGACGACGGCCATCCGGCACACCGGCTCCGGGTGCGGCTGGCCGACCGCTCCCTCACCCAGACGAATCCGCTGCTCAGCGTCGCCTCCCAGCTGCTCGATCTGGCCGGCAGTAGGGCCACGGCCAGCCAGGTGCTCGACCTCGCGCAGACCGAGCCGGTACGCCGCCGGTTCCGGTTCACCGACGACGACCTCGACACCGTCACCGCCTGGGTCCGCGAGTCGGGCGTCCGCTGGGCGTTCGACCGGGACCACCGCGACGCGTTCGGCCTGGCCGACTTCCCGCAGAACACCTGGCGCTTCGGCTTGGACCGGGTGCTCACCGGCGTCACGATGTCCGCGGACGCGCACGCCTGGATCGACACCACCCTGCCGCTCGACGACGTCGGCAGTACGAACATCGAGCTGGCCGGCCGGTTCGCCGAGTACGTCGATCGGGTCCGGGCGGTGGTCGATCACCTCGACGGCGCGCGGCCGCTCGCGGACTGGCTCGACACGCTCCGCGGCGGGATCGACCGGCTGACCAGGGTCGGAGTCGACGACAACTGGCAGGTCGGCCAGGTCCAGCGCGAGTTCGCCGGAGTCGCCGCCGACGCCGGCACTCTCGCCGCCACCCCACTCAGGTTGCCCGATGTCCGCGCTCTGTTGTCGGCCCACCTGGCCGGGCGGCCGACCCGCGCCAACTTCCGGACCGGCACCCTGACCGTCTGCACGATGGTGCCGATGCGCTCGGTGCCACACCGGGTGGTCTGCCTGCTCGGGCTGGACGACGGGGTGTTCCCGCGGTTCGGCCTCGCCGACGGCGACGACGTATTGGCGAGGCACCCGATCACCGGCGAGCGCGACGTACGCAGCGAGGATCGCCAACTCATGCTCGACGCGATCCTCGCTGCCACCGAGTCGCTGGTGATCACCTACACCGGCGCGAACGAGTACTCCGGTCAGCCGCGGCCGCCCGCCGTACCTCTCGGTGAACTGCTCGATGCCCTCGACCGCACCACCGAGTCGGCGGTCCGGGAAGCCGTCCTGGTGAAGCACCCACTGCAGCCCTTCGACCTCAAGAACCTGGAGCCCGGTCGGCTCGGCACTGCGGGACCTTTCACGTTCGATCCGACCGCGCTGGTCGCGGCGCGCGCCGCAGCGGGACCACGGCCGCAGCGCCCGGAGTTCCTGGCGGAGCCGCTGGCATCCGCCGGCGGCGGCAACGTCGCGCTGGCGGAACTCCTGGGGTTCTTCCGTGATCCGGTGAAAGGATTCTTCCGGGCCCTCGACCTGACCCTGCCGTGGGAAGTCGACGGTGTCTCGGACGTGATGCCGGTGGAGATCGACAACCTCGAGAAGTGGTCGGTCGGCGACCGGATGCTCCGCGACATGCTGGCGGGCATTCACCCGGACGCGGCGCTGCAGGCCGAGTGGCGACGCGGCACGCTGCCGCCGGGGAGGCTCGGCTGGCGGACCGCGACCGAGATCCGTGAGATCGCCCGGAAGGTCGCGGTGAGCGCTTATCAGCATCGGCAGGTGAGCCCGCAGGCCTTCGATGTGGACGTCGACCTCGGCGGCGGCCGGCGCCTCACCGGCACCGTGCCGAGCGTGTACGCGTACCGGTTGGTGTCGGCCGGCTACTCCCGGCTCGATGCCAAGCAAATGCTGGCCACCTGGCTGCAACTGCTCGCGCTGTCGGCCAATGACGAGGACCACAACTGGACAGGCTTGGCCATCGGCCGCGCGCGGCGAGGCAACGACCCCGCGGCGCGGCTGTTCGGGCCGGTCGGAGCGGAAGCCCGTGCCCTGCTTGCCGACCTGGTCGCCGTCTATGACGCCGGTCGTCGAGAACCGCTGCCGCTGCCACTCAAGACCTCGTACGCGTGGCACCAGGCCCGCCGTACCGACGACGACCCGGTGATCGCTGCCGATCGCCGGTGGCGACCGCGGAACTACGACGGTGAGAATGCCGATCTCGCACACGTCCGCGTCTGGGGGCCCAACTCGCCGCTCAAGGCACTCATGGAGCCGACGCGACCCGGTGAGGAGCGGCCGGGCGAGCCGACCCGACTTGGCGCCTATGCGGCTCGGGTCTGGGAGCCGATGCTGCGCTTCGAGCAGGGGGGCGTGTGATGGAGCCCTTCGACCTGCTCGGTCCGTTGCCGAAGGGCACCACGGTGCTGGAGGCGAGCGCCGGCACCGGCAAGACCTACGCCCTCGCCGGGCTGGTCACCCGCTATGTTGCTGAGGGCAACGCCCGGCTGGACGAGATGCTGCTGATCACCTTCGGGCGCGCGGCCAGCCAGGAACTTCGGGAACGAGTCCGCTCGCAACTGCTGGAGGCCGAGCAAGCCCTGGCCGACCCCAGCCCATGGTTCGACGACTCCGGCCTCCTCGGTCACCTCGTCCGTGGCCCTGCCGACGAAGTCGCCTTGCGCCACACTCGTCTCCGCGACGCACTGGCCAACTTCGACGCCGCCACCATCGCGACGACCCACCAGTTCTGCCAACTCGTACTGCGCTCGCTCGGCGTCGCCGGTGACACGGATGCCGGCGTCACCCTGGTGGAAGACCTCGGCGACCTCGTCGCCGAGGTGGTCGACGATCTCTACCTTCAGCACTTCGGGAGTTCTCCGGAGAAGCCGCCGATCACCCGCTCCACGGCGCTCGAGATCGCCACCAAGGTGGTGGCCAACCCGCACACCCGGCTGGTGCCCGAGACCTATGCCGAGGTGTCGCCGGAGGGCGTCCGCGTCAAGTTCGCGCATGCGGTACTGGCCGAGATGGAACGTCGCAAGCGCCGGCTCGGCATTCTCGGGTACGACGACCTGCTGACCCGGCTGGCGGCCGCGCTGGAGGATCCAGCGGCTCCAGCCCGGCAGCGGATGCAGCGCCGCTGGTCGGTGGTGATGGTCGACGAGTTCCAGGACACCGACCCGGTGCAGTGGAAGGTGATCGACGCCGCGTTCAACGGCCACAGCACGCTGGTACTGATCGGCGACCCGAAGCAGGCCATCTACGCCTTCCGCGGCGGCGACATCGAGACGTACCTCCAGGCGGCCGGGACCGCCCGGCAGAGGCGCACCCTCGACAAGAACTGGCGCAGCGACCAGCCGCTGGTCGACTGCCTGCAGGTCGTGCTCGGCGGCGCCCGGCTCGGCCACCAGGACATCGTCGTGCACAAGGTTGCCGCCAGCAACCAGGGCAGCCGGCTCGTCGGGGCCCCCTCCGATGCGCCGTTCCGGCTCCGGGTCGCGCGCCGGGAGCAGTTCGGCTCGGCGACGCGCAAGAGCATCGCGATGGACGATCTGCGCGACCACATCGCCGAGGACCTCGCCGCCGACATCGGCCGCCTGCTCGCCGCCGGCGCGACGTACGCCGACCGCCCGCTCCGCGCGGGTGACATCGCGGTGATTGTCGAGGCGCACAAGGACGCACGCGCCTGCCGCGAGGCGCTGGCGAAGGCCGGCGTCCCCGCGGTCTACTCCGGTGACCTCGACATCTTCTCCTCGCAGGCCGCCAAGGACTGGCTGTGCCTGCTCGAGGCGTTCGAACAACCGCACCGGTCCGGCCTGGTGCGGGCCGCGGCGACCACGATGTTCTTCGGGGAGACGGCGGTCAGCCTGCACGCGGGCGGTGACGATCTCACCGACCGGATCGGGCAGACACTGCGCGCTTGGGCAGATCAACTGCGGGTTCGTGGCGTCGCCGCCGTGTTCGAGGCCGCCCAGCTCAGCGGGATGGCAGAACGCGTGCTGTCCTGGCGCGGCGGCGAGCGCGACATGACCGACCTCGCCCACCTCACCGAACTGCTGCACGAGACCGCGCACCGCGAGCGGTTCGGGTTGCCCGCGCTGCTCGACTGGCTGCGCGAGGAGTGCACCGGGAAGGGCCGGACGACAGAGCGAACCCGCCGGCTCGACAGCGACGCCGCGGCGGTGCAGATCATGACGGTGTGGGTGAGCAAGGGCCTGCAGTACCCCGTCGTGTACCTGCCGTTCGGGTTCAACCGGCACATCTTCGACGACGACGAGTTGCTGCTGTTCCACGAGAACGGCGTACGGAGCCTCGACATCGGCGGCCGGAACCACGGCGGCCACAAGGCCAACGAGAAGCGGTGGCGGGCCGAGGTCGCCGGAGACGACATCCGGCTCACCTATGTCGCGCTGACCCGCGCGCAGTCGCAGGTGGTGGCGTGGTGGGCGCCGTCCTGGGACGAGATCAACGGCGGAATCTCCCGGCTGCTGCGTGGTCGCAAGCAGGGCGACCCGGTCGTGCCCGACAGCCTCGACAGGGCGACGTCCGACGACGACGTGCTGATCTGGTTGCGGCGCTGGCAGCAGGCCGGCGGACCGGTCGTCGAGGAGTCAGTGGTCGCGGAGCACGTCGAGCCCGGACGCGAGGCGTTGCCCGGCGGGCTCAGTGTCGGGTTGTTCTCCCGGGAGATCGACCTCGCCTGGCGGCGTACGTCGTACTCCGGGTTGATCCGTGCGGCCGAGCAGCAGGTGGGTGGCGTCGCCAGCGAGCACGAAGAGGACGAACTGGCGGACGAGTCCGTGGACCCGTTGCCCACGTCGGACACCGCGTCGTCCGAGGCAATGCCTTCGCCGATGGAAGGACTGCCGGTCGGGGCGACCTTCGGGTCGCTGGTGCATGCCGTGCTGGAGGAGGCCGATCCGCACGCACCTGACCTGCACGCCGAGTTGGCCGGACGAGTCCGCGACCAACTGCCGTTGTGGCGGGTCGAGGTGACACCTGATGTTCTGGCGACGGCGATGCTGCCGATGCACACCACGCCACTCGGGCCCCTTGTGCCTGGGCTGACCCTTGGCGAACTCGGTCTCAACGACCGACTCCGTGAGCTGGATTTTGAGATCCCGCTGTCCGGTGGAGATCAGGCGGTCGCGGCCGACGTACGGCTTGCTCAGTTGGCGCCTCTACTGCGCTCGCACCTGGCTGCAGACGACCCGCTCCTCCCCTACGCCGACCGGCTCGAACAGCCGCTGCTCGGTCGACAGACCTTGCGCGGCTACCTCACCGGTTCGATCGACGTGGTGCTTCGGGTGCCGCACGGAGACAGCCACCGGTTCGTGGTCGTCGACTACAAGACCAACCGGCTCGGCGATCCCGAGCAGCCCGCTACCTCCGCGGATTACGGCCCCGATCAGCTGGCTGCCGCGATGCTGCATTCCGACTATCCACTGCAGGCCCTGCTGTACTTGGTGGTGCTGCATCGGTACCTACGCTGGCGGCTGCCGGAGTACGACCCTGCCACTCATCTCGGCGGCGTGGTCTATCTCTACCTGCGTGGCATGTGCGGCCCGGAGACACCACTCGTGAACGATCATCCCGCCGGCGTGTTCACCTGGCCGGTGCCGCCGACGCTAGTACTCGCGTTGTCCGACTTGCTCGACGGGAGAGCAACATGACCGTGTCGAATTGCGCGCCTCCGGCGCGCGGGTCATGGGGCTGGAACTCCCAGCCTTCCCTCGTCGCTCCGGTCGCTTCGCTCCCTCCGCTCCTCAGTCCAGGCCGGGAGGCCCCATGACCGCGGCCGTCGACGAGTTCGACTCGACCCTGGCGCTCGCTGCCACTGGGAGGTTGCGCGACTTCAATGACGCGGGCGTGCTGGTTGCTGCTGACATCCATGTGGCGAGCAGACTCACTGCCATGCTGGGTGAGACCGACGAGTCGGTGGCGCTGGCGTGTGCACTTGTGGTGCGGGCAGTGCGGGCAGGCTCGATCTGCCTCGACCTCGCAGAGGTGCGCGACGAAGTGGGTGAGGACGGCGCCGCACTCGCCTGGCCAGATTTGGACCGATGGCTCGCGGCGCTCGCGGCTAGTCCTCTGCTTGCCCCACCCCAACCGCTGCGCCTCGAAGGCAATCTCCTGTACTTCGATCGCTACTGGCGCGAGGAGCAGCAGGTCGAGCAGGACCTCCGTCGCCGAGCCGCCCGACCGGCGCCGGTAATCCCCAACGAGGCGGCCCTGTCGGCAGGGCTCACCAGGCTCTTTCCCGATGCGTCGTACGACGAGCAGCGGGTAGCGGCCGAGACCGCAGTACGGCAGTGGACGACGGTTCTCACCGGCGGGCCGGGCACCGGCAAGACCACCACAGTCGCCAGGCTGCTGGCCCTGCTCGCGGAGCAGGCCGAGCTCGCCGGCCAACGGCGTCCGTGGATCGCGTTGACCGCGCCGACCGGCAAGGCCGCGGCCCGTTTGGAGGAGGCCGTCCGCTACGAGCTGTCCGAACGGCTCTCCACGCAGGATGCCGAGAGGCTAGGCGACTTTCACGCCCGGACCCTGCACATGTTGCTCGGTCGACGGCCCGACTCGTCGACCCGGTTCCGGCACGACCGCGACAACCGGCTGCCGCACGACATCGTCGTCGTCGACGAGACCTCGATGGTTTCGCTGACGATGATGGCGCGGCTGCTGGAGGCGGTCCGGCCCGGAGCCCGGCTGATCCTGGTCGGCGATCCGGACCAGTTGGCCTCCATCGAGGCGGGCGCGGTGCTCGCCGATCTGGTCGCCGGGCTGGTCGCCGGAGGGCACGGCGAGGCTGCCGAACTGCGTACCTCGCACCGGTTCGGCAGCGAGATCGGCGACCTGGCGCTGGCGGTGCGCGAGGATCGCCGCGACGATGTCCTCGGTCTGCTCCGCGACGGCGGCGAGCGGGTGCATTTCGTTGAGGACGAGGACCCGCGCGAGCGCCTGCGGGCCGTGCTGCTTCCCGACGCCCTCGCGATCCGGACCGCCGCCGAAGCCGGCGACGATGTCCGCGCGCTGGCCGCACTCGACCGGCACCGGCTGCTCTGCGCGCACCGGGACGGGCCGTGGGGCGTCAACCACTGGAACCGGACCGTCGAGCGATGGATCACCGAGGCGACCGAGGACCCGCTCTGGGACACCTGGTACGTCGGCAGGCCGGTGCTGGTGACCGCCAACGACTACGGGCTGGGCATCTACAACGGAGACGTCGGAGTCACCGTACGGCGACCGGACGGATCCTTGCGGGTGTGTATCGACAGCGCCCGCGGGCGGCTCGACTTCGCGCCCGGCCGGCTCGGTAATGTCGAGACGCTGCACGCGATGACCATCCACAAGGCGCAGGGCAGCCAGGCCGCCGAGGTCACCGTGCTGATGCCGGGCGAGGAGTCCCGGCTGCTCACCCGCGAGCTCTTCTACACAGCGATCACGCGTGCCCAGGACAAGGTCCGGGTCGTCGGCACGGAGGAGTCCGTACGCCTCGCGCTGGCACGGCGCGCGCTGCGAGCCACCGGCCTCCGCCAGCGACTGATCGGCGTCCCGGACCAGTGACGGGCCCAGCGACACCGCCGATGGCTCGGCCCAGCGACTCCGCCGATGGCTCGGCCAGGAGCGCCGTCGGTGATTCCGCTCAGTGACTCGGCCTGCGACGGCGCCGGTGTTCGCTCTGCGGCGGCGCCGATGTTTCGGCCTGCGCGGCGCCGGTGATTCCGCTCAGTGACTCCGCCGGCACCTAGCATCAACTGACATGGCTCAGCAGACCCCGTTCCCGCCCCCGCAGTACGGCCCGCCGCAGCGGAATCGCGGCCCGCTGGTGCTTGTCGTCGTACTCGGTCTGGTGCTGGTCATCGTGCTGGCAGTGGGCGCCGTCGTACTGCTGCGTGCCGACAAGTCGGAGTCTGGGGAGGACACGACCGCCGGCAAGCCCCAGGCACCGGAGGCTGTGCAGTTCCGCCCGGTGACCAAGGCCGAGCAGGGTACGTGCGACACAACGACGCCGGCCGCCGACGGAATCGCCTGCGGACCGGACGGCACCCGCTACAGCCTCGGCAAGGTCGAACTGGACGGCACCCACGTGTCCGACGTGACGACTTCCGCCGGACCCACCGGCGCCTGGAATGTCGCCCTGAGCCTCGACGCCGACGGCGCGCAACTGTTCGCGCGGCTCACGACGGACCTGGCGGCGAAGACCCCGCCGCAGAACCAGCTCGCGATCGTCGTCCGCGGCCGGGTCGTGACTGCTCCCGTCGTCAGCTCCGCGATCACCGGCGGCAAGGTGGAGATCAACTCCAACTTACCAAGCAGGACGCGGAGAAGCTCGCCGCCGAGATCACCGGCTAGTTCTCGCCTGCGTGAGCGTCAGCCGAACTGGCGGGGCAGCTTGGGGTGACGGTTGACGTCCTTGTAGAGCAGGTAGCGGAAGCGGGTCGGACCGCCGGCGTAGCAGGCCTGCGGGCAGAACGCCCGCAACCAGAGGAAGTCGCCCTCCTGGACCTCGACCCAGTCCTTGTTGAGCAGATAGACCGCCTTGCCCTCGAGCACGTACAGGCCGTGTTCCATCACGTGGGTCTCGGGGAACGGGATCACGCCGCCGGGCTCGAAGCTGACGATGTTGACGTGCATGTCGTGGCGGACATCGAGCGGATCGACGAACCGCTGGGTCTTCCACCGGCCCTCGGTGTCCGGCATTTCGATGCCCTCGACCTCGACCTCGTTGGTGACGAGGACCTCGGGAGCGTCGATGCCCTCCACCGGCTCATAGGCCTTGCGGACGAAGTGGAACGTGGCGACCCGGTCGCTGGTGTTGCGCAGCGTCCAGTCCGCGGCCGGGGGCAGGAAGGCGTAACCGCCCGGTGCGAGGTCGTGCTTCTCGCCGGCGACCGTGAGTGCGAGGTTGCCGTCGACAACGAACAGGACGGCCTCGGCGCCGGGGTCGGTTTCCGGCTTGTCGCTGCCGCCGCCCGGAGCGACCTCGACGATGTACTGCGAGAACGTCTCGGCGAAGCCCGACAGCGGCCGCGCGAGCACCCAGAGCCTGGTGTTCTCCCAGAACGGCAGCCGGCTGGTGACGATGTCGCGCATCGTGCCGCGCGGCAGTACGGCGTACGCCTCCGTGAAGACAGCCCGGTCGGTGGTCAGCTCGGTCTGCGCGGGCAGCCCACCCGTCGGGGAGTAGTAGTGCGGCTGGTTCATCGGTCGTCTCCTCGGGTGAGCAGCCGGCCTCGTGGGTCGGCGTGGATGTCGATGGGTTCGCCGCGCAGCCAGGTACTGCGAACCACGCCGGCGAGCGACCGCCCGGCGTACGGCGTCATCGCGTTCTTGTGGTGCAGGGCGTTGACGTCCACCACGAACGTCTCGTCGGGCGCGAGGACGCAGAAGTCGGCGTCGTAGCCGAGGTCGATCTTTCCCTTGCGTGGCAGCGAGGCCTGCGCTGCCGGCGCCTGGCACATCCAGCGGGCGACCTCGACGAGGCTGAAGCCACGCTCGCGCGCCTGCGCCCAGACGGCCGGCAGACCGACCTGAAGGGAGGCGATGCCGCCCCAGGCCGTGCCGAAGTCGCCGGTGTCCAGGTGTTTCAGGTCCACCGTCGAAGGCGAGTGATCGGAGACCACGAGGTCGATCACCCCGTCCCGCAGGCCTTCCCAGAGCAGTTCCCGGTTCTCGGCCTCACGAATGGGCGGACAACACTTGTACTGCGTCGCGCCGTCGGGGATCTCCTCGGCGCTGAACGTCAGGTAGTGCGGACAGGTCTCGGCGGTGATCCGTACACCGTCGCGTCGGGCTGCTGCGATCACCGGCAGGACCTCGGCGCTGGACACGTGCAGGATGTGCACCCTGCAGCCGGTCCGGCGGGCGAGGTCGATCACCTCGGCCACCGCGGCGTTCTCCGCCTCACGCGGCCGGGAACGCAGGAAGCGGAGGTAGCTCTCGCCACTCGCCGACGGTGCACTGTCGATGCTGTGGGCATCCTCGGCGTGCACGATCAGCAGCCCGTCGAACGAACTGATCTCACGCATGGCCGATTCGAGCTGAGCCGCGTCCAGCGGCGGGAACTCGTCGACGCCCGAATGCAGCAGGAAGCACTTGAAGCCGGAAACACCTGCTTCGTGCAGCGGCCGTAGCTGGGCGAGGTTGCCGGGAATAGCGCCGCCCCAGAAGCCGACGTCGACGTACGCCTGGCGCTCGGCGGTCTTCTGCTTCATTTCCAGCGCCGGTACGTCGCAGGTCGGGGGGATGCTGTTGAGCGGCATGTCGATGATCGTGGTGACACCACCCGCCGCGGCCGCCCTGGTCGCGCTGGTGAAGCCCTCCCAGTCGGTGCGCCCAGGGTCGTTGACGTGGACGTGAGAATCCACCACGCCTGGCATCAGCACCTCGTCGTCGGCCAGTTCCATCTGGTCGGCGCCGTCGAGGGCGGACTCGTAGGGCTCGATCGTGGCGATCCGGCCGTCCTTGATGCCGACGGCAAGCGACACCTCGCCCGAGGTACTGACAACCCTGCGGGCCCGGATAACCAGATCCAGCATGCTCATCCACGTCCTCGCTTCGCTCCGGGCGTGGATGAGACACGAGCCGGGCGGTGCTTGATGATGAACTCTCTTCGTTCGTTCACGCGACGCCCCTCTCGGTTGAACTCATCGTAGATCGGCCGCGATCAGCTCACCGAGACGCCGCAGCAGCGGGACCGGGTCGGCGATGCACCGGCGGACGTCGGGCTCGAGATCGGTCAGCGCGTACGCCGCGCCGATGCCGGCCTGCTGTAGCCGGGCCGAATCGAGTCGGTTGGCACCACAGACAGCAACCACCGGAATCCCCACCGCCTTGGCCGCCGCAGCCACCCCGGCAACTGCCTTCCCGTGCAACGTCTGCTCGTCCAACGACCCCTCGCCGGTCACCACAAGGTCGACGCCACTGAGCCGCTGATGAAAGCCGACCAGCTCAAGCACAAGCTCGATCCCCGGCCGCAACTCCGCCCCCAGCACCCCCATCGCCGCAAACCCCACTCCCCCAGCCGCACCCGCACCGTCCGAATCACGCAGCTCACGGCCGGTTGCGTGGGCTACGAGGTCTGCCCAGTGGGTGAGGGCGGTGTCCAGCTGCTCGATCTGTGCGGGGTCGGCACCCTTTTGGGGTCCGTAGGTCGCCGCGGCTCCGGTGGGGCCGGTGAGTGGGTTGTCGACGTCGCAGGCAACGACGATCTCCACACCCTGCAACTGCTCGCGGAGTGCCGTCAGATCGAGAGACACCGCCGACGTCAGCGCGGCGCCTCCCTCGGCGATCTCCTCACCGGCGGCGTCGACCAGCCGTGCACCGAGGGCGCGGACCAGACCGGCTCCTCCGTCCGTGCACGCGCTACCGCCGATACCGAGGATCACCCGCGTGCAGCCGCTGTCGATCGCCGCCGCCACCAACTCGCCCGTACCGCGTGAGGTCGCGGTCATCGGCGCCGGCTCACCTCCGGGCAGCCGGCTCAACCCAGACACGTCGGCGAGCTCGACAACAGCGACCTCGCCACGCCGGGCGTATCCGCTGCGGACCGGCTCGCCGGTGGGTCCACTGGCGGTCACCGGCACCAGCTCGAATCCCGCGCCAACCGCGGCGCCGAGGGTCCCCTCGCCGCCATCGGCCACCGGCACCGATTCGACGACCGCATCACCGCGGACCCGCAGTACGCCATCACGCACCGCGGCCGCGACCTCATCACCACTGAGCGTGCCCTTGAACTTGTCAGAGGCAACGATCACCTTGACCATCAGCGGAGCGGCGCGATCGCCGTCGGAGCATCTTCGGGCCGCTCAGCCAGCTCCTCGAACTCGACGACGCCGTCGATCTCCGTGCCCATCGACACGTTCGTCACCCGCTCCAGGATGACCTCCACCACGACCGGCACCTGGAACTCGACCAGCAACTTCTTCGCCTGCTCCAGCGCCGGCAGGATCTCGTCCGGCTCGGACACCCGAAGCGCCTTACAACCCAACCCCTCGGCGACCTTCAGGTGATCGACGCCGTAACCGTTCACCTCCGGGCTGTTGATGTTCTCGAAGGACAGCTGCACGCAGTAGTCCATCTCCAGCCCACGCTGCGCCTGCCGGATCAACCCCAGGTACGAGTTGTTCACGACCACGTGGATGTAGGGGATGTTGAACTGCGCGCCGACCGCCAACTCCTCGATCAGGAACTGGAAGTCGTAGTCACCCGACAACGCCACGACGGTGCTGTCCGGGTCGGCGGTCGCGACACCCAGCGCGGCCGGCAACGTCCAGCCGAGCGGACCCGCCTGGCCGGCGTTGATCCAGTGCCGCGGCCGGTAGACGTGCAACATCTGCGCCGCCTGGATCTGCGACAACCCGATGGTGCTCACGTAGCGGGTATCAGGTCCGAACGCCCGGTTCATCTCCTCGTACACGCGCTGCGGCTTGATCGGCACAGCGTCGAAATGCGTCTTGCGCTGCAGGGCGGTCCGCCGCTCCCGGCACTCCTCCACCCAGCCAGAACGGTCCTTCAGCTTCCCTCCGGCAGCCCACTCCTTGGCCACCTCAACGAAGACCTCAAGCGCCGCGCGCGCGTCGGAGACAATGCCGTACTCCGGCGCGAGCACCCGGCCGATCTGGGTCGGCTCGATGTCGACGTGCACGAACTTCCGGCCCTCGGTGTAGGTGGACACCGAGCCGGTGTGCCGGTTGGCCCAGCGGTTGCCGATGCCGAGCACGAAATCGGAAGCCAGCAAGGTGGCGTTGCCATACCGGTGCGAGGTCTGCAGGCCAACCATCCCGGCGGCCAACCGATGATCATCCGGGATCGAGCCCCAGCCCATCAGAGTCGGTACGACGGGCACCCCGACCAGTTCGGCGAACTCGACCAGCACGTCGGCCGCGTCGGCGTTGACCACTCCACCGCCCGCGACGATCAACGGCCGCTCGGCGTCGTCGAGGTACGCCAGCACCTTCTCCGCCTGAGCTCGGGTCGCTGCCGGTCGCGCCACCGGCAACGGCTCGTAGGTGTCGATGTCGAAGTCGATCTCGGCCAACTGGACGTCCACCGGGAGATCGACGAGCACCGGACCCGGCCGGCCCTCGCGCATCAACTGGAAGGCCTTCTGGAACGTCCCCGGGACCTGGGCAGCCTCCATCACCGTCACGGCCCACTTGGCGACAGACTTGGCGATCGAGGCGATGTCGACGGCTTGGAAGTCCTCCTTGTGCAGCTTCGCCACCGGTGCTTGGCCGGTGATGCACAGGATCGGGATGGAGTCGGCCGAAGCGGAGTACAGACCGGTGATCATGTCGGTCCCGGCAGGGCCCGACGTACCGACGCAGACGCCGATGTTGCCGGCCTTGGCCCGGGTGTAGCCCTCGGCCATGTGCGAGGCAGCCTCGACGTGGCGGGCCAGTACGTGCTTGATCCCGCCGTGCTTCCTCATCGCGCTGTAGAAGGGGTTGATCGCGGCGCCGGGCAGACCGAAAGTCTGGACGGCTCCTTCCTTCTCCAGGATCAGAACCGCGGCATCCACCGCGCGCATGCGTGCCATCAGCTTGCCGCCTTTCCGGACAGCCGCTCGACGCCGCGGAGCAGCGCTGAGTGATCGAGGCCGCCGTCACCGTTGGCGCGCGCGGAGGCGACCAGTTGAGCCACCAGCGCACCCAACGGTACGACGACGCCGGCCTCGCGCGCGGCCGCGGTGACGATGCCCATGTCCTTGTGGTGCAGGTCGATCCGGAAGCCGGGCTGGAAGGAGCGCGACAGCATGTTCTCCTTCTTCTGGTTCAGCACCGCCGAACCGGCCAGTCCCCCGCCGAGCACCTCCAGAGCGGCCTTGGTGTCGACGCCGTACGCCTCCAGGAAGATCAGGGCCTCCGACACCGCCTGGATGTTGGCCGCGACGATCAGTTGGTTGGCGGCCTTGACCGTCTGGCCGGAGCCGCTACCACCGACGTGGACGACGGTCTTGCCGACGGCGTCGAACAGCGGCTTGGCAGCCTCGAAGTCACCGGCCTCACCGCCGACCATGATCGACAGCGCCGCGTTCCTGGCGCCGGCCTCGCCACCGGACACCGGCGCGTCGAGCAGCCGGAAGCCGTGCCCGCGGGCCTGGCGCGCGAGCTCGATGGTGACGTCGGGCCGGATGCTGGAGAAGTCGATGATGAGGGCGTCGGTCTGAGCGTTCTGGAAGACCCCGCCCGGGCCGGCGAGGACCAGCCCGACGTCAGGTGAGTCCGGGACCATCACGCAGACCACGTCCGCGCCCTTGACGGCGTCGGCGATCGAGTCGGCCGCGCGTCCACCCGCGTCGACCAACGGCTTGGCCCGCTCGGGATCGAGGTTGTAGCCGGCGACCTGGTGCCCGGCGTTCGCGAGATGAACGGCCATCGGGCTGCCCATGATGCCGAGGCCGATGAAGGCGATGTTCGTCATGTCTGAATCTCCAATGGTGGGGTCAGCCGGCCAGGCCGCGGCGTTCGCGCGGTAGCCAGCCGAAGCTGTCGACGGTGCTGGTGGCCGGCTTGTACTCCAGGCCGACCCAGCCGGTGTAGCCGCGGGCCGCGAGGGCGGCCATCTGGGCTTGGAGCGCAAGCGCGCCGGTACCGGGCTCGTTGCGGCCGGGTGCGTCGGCGATCTGCACGTGCGCGATTCGGTCCGCGTGCTGAGCGATCACCCGATCGACATCGTCACCGTTCACCGCGAGGTGGTAGAGATCGGCGAGCAGCCCAAGGTTCTGTACGCCGTACGCCGCCTCCACGCGATCGATGACGGACAGCACGTCGTCGGCGGTCAGCAGCGGATACCGCTCCGCCCCGCTCACCGGCTCGACCAGCACTGTCGCGTCGATTCGAGCGGCAGCACGTGCCGCCAGACCGAGGTTCTCGACGGCGAGCTCCTCCTGTTCGTCAGCGGAGTGACTCCCGTCCCGGTTGCCGTAGAGCGCGTTGAAGGCCCGGCAGCCGAGTCGTTCACCGATGCCGACCGTGACGTCGATGTTGTCCCGGAACTCGCTGGATCGCTTCGGCCAGGACACCAGGCCGCGGTCGCCGCCGGGCATGTCGCCGGCGAAGAAGTTGAGACCGGTCAGCTGGACACCGGCCGCTTCGATCGCGGTCACGAACGCGTCGACGCCGGTGTCCGGCGGCACTGCCTCGGCGAACGGCCACCAGAACTCGACGGCCTCGAATCCGGCCTGCCGGGCGGCGGCCGGGCGCTCCAGCAGCGGCAGTTCGGTGAACAGGATCGAGCAGTTCACCGCGTAGCGCAGCTTGTGGCTCATGGCGTCCTCTCGTGTATTCCGCATTGTGGAAGTAGTTTTCTATTCTGCGAAAGGACGATAAGTTGCCGTGACCGAAGGCGTCAAGCGGGGTGGGCGTTGTACGTTCCTCCAAGAGGCTGTTGTGAAGGGAGGTGCGTCATGCTGCTGTCCGAGCTGTTCGACGCGCCCGAACTCGGGCTTCGTCTGTTGCATGCCGCCGAGGGTGCCGACCGCCCGATCGGCCGCCTGGTCACCACCGATCTGCTGGAACCCGGCAACTACCTCAACGGCGGCGAACTGGTCCTCACCGGTCTGGTCTGGCGCCGGAGCCCCGCGGACAGCGAGACCTTCGTCGCTTCGGTGGCCGGGCGCGGAGCCACCACGATCCTGGCGGGCAAAGCCCTGCTCGGCGCGATCCCGGACGACCTGCTCGAGGCTTGCCGGCGCCACCAGGTCACCCTCGTCGAGGTGCCCACGGAGGTCGCCTTCGCCGACGTGACCGAGTACGTCGCGGCGGCAGGATCCGCCGACACCGGAGCCCGGTTGTCCGCGAGTCTGGTGCGACAACGTCAGTTGCTCTCGGCGATCGCCTCCGGCCGCTCCCTCGACGAACTCGCCGCCGGGATCTCCGCCGATATCGGGCACGACTGCCGGGTGATCACCTCCACCGGGCGGCACGTCGTACCGGGTCCTGGTGAGCTGGACGGCCAGACCCTCGACGCGGTCACCCGGCGGTTCCTCACCGCCGAACGCACCCCGGCCGTCGCCGACGCCGGCGGCACGGCGTACAGCGTGTTCCCGGTTGGATCGGGGCTCGGCAACCGGCTGACCGCCTGGCTGCTGGTCATCGACGGTGATCACACCCAATGGCCGCGCGATCATGTCGAGGCGGTGCAGGAGTTGTGCGCCATCACTGCCCTGGACCGCGTACGCCGGGACGAGGGCCGCCTGGCGCTACGACCTCTGGTGGTCGATGCGCTGGGCTTGGTCGAGTCCGGCGGTCCGCTGAGCGAGGTCACCACCCGCCTGCGGCAGGCAGGTGCGCATTCTGACCGGCCGATGGTCGTCGCCGTGGCCGAACTGATCCCGCCCTCGCCTCAGCACCATGAACACCTGCCTCGGGAGGACGGGCCGACCGAGGTCGCGGTCAGCGTCTTCGAGGATGTCGCGCTCACGGTCGGCCCCGCGATCGTCGCGCCGGGGCGTGATGGCCTGTTGGTCGGATTGTTGCCCTCATCCCCCGAACTCCCCGCGCTGCTCCGCCGGGCCTTCGGCCGGCTCTCCCCCGGTTTGGCGCGGGCGAGACTTGCCGTCGGCGTCAGCGGTGAGACCACCGTCGACGCCCTGGCCGGCGCGATGGAGGAGGCGCGGTTCGCGCACCGGGTGGCTCTGGCCGGCACCACGCCGGTGTCGGTGGTGACGTCGGACGAGGTCGCGTCGCACGTGCTCCTGCTCGCCACGGTCCCCGACGATGTCCGGCGGACCTATGCCCATCGCGTGCTTGGGCCGGTGCTCGACCACGACCGCCGGACCAAGGCCGACTTGATCGCCACGCTGCAGGAGTTCCTGGCCTGCTCGGGGTCCTGGGCCCGGACCGCGGAGTCGCTGCACCTGCACGTCAACACCGTTCGCTACCGGATCGAACGCGTAGAGCAACTGACTGGTCGCGACCTGTCGTCGCTCGAGGACCGGGTCGACGTCTTCCTGGCCCTCAAGTCGCTCTGAACCGTCCGGTTTGGGTGATCGCACAGATCCGGACCCGTCCGAGCGGGCGAAATTCGGAGGTTCGTCGATAGCCCCCGGCGAGGCCCGAAGCCCAAGCTGTCGTGCAGGTCAGATCCGCCGCGACCCCTTGGAAGGTGTCCGATGAAGGCAGTCCTGCGACCAAGCCGCCGCGCTCCCCGTCACCCTGTCGACGAGGTGCTGTCCCCGGGCAGGCTCGCCGTCTACGGCACCCAGCACGTGCTGGCGTTCTATGCCGGCGCGGTGATCGTCCCGATCCTGCTGGCGAACTCGATCGGGCTCAGCACCGAACAACTCGTGCACCTGATCAACGCCGACCTCTTCACCTGCGGCATCGCCTCGATCATCCAGTCCGTCGGGTTCTGGAAGGTCGGCGTCCGGCTGCCGCTGCTGCAGGGCGTGACGTTCACGGCGGTCTCGCCGATGATCGCGATCGGACTGGCCGCGGGCGGCGGGACCGACGGGCTGCTGGTGATCTACGGCGCGGTGCTGGTCGCCGGTCTGGCCACCTTCCTGATCGCGCCGTTCTTCAGCCGGCTGATCCGGTTCTTCCCGCCGGTGGTCACCGGCTCGGTCATCACCATCATCGGACTGGCGCTGCTGCCGGTCGCGGCCGCCGACGCCACCGGCGGCGCGGGACCGACCTCGGACCCGACCAGCGGCAAGAACCTGGCCTACGCGCTCGGAACGCTCGCGCTGATCGTGCTCATCCAGCGGGTCTTCAAGGGGTTCATGGCGACAGTCGCGGTCCTGGTCGGCCTGGTCGTCGGGACGCTGGTCGCCTGGGCCCTCGGAGATGCCCACTTCGGCGCGGTCAGCGACTCGGGCTGGGTCGGGGTCACCACACCGTTCTACTTCGGCTGGCCGCAGTTCTCGGTCGCCGCGATCATCTCGATGGTCGTGGTCATGCTGATCACCGCGGTCGAGACCACCGGTGACGTGTTCGCGACCGGCGAGATCGTCGAGAAGCGGATCGGCCGCGAGGACATCGCCCGCGCCCTGCGCGCGGACGGCCTGGCCACCACCATCGGCGGGGTCTTCAACTCCTTTCCCTACACGTGCTTCGCCGAGAACGTCGGCCTGGTCCGGCTCACCCGGGTGAAGAGCCGGTGGGTGGTCGCGGCGGCCGGCGTGATCATGATCCTGCTCGGCCTGGTGCCCAAGGCCGGCGCCGTCGTGGCCGGCATCCCGCACCCCGTCCTGGGCGGCGCCGCCCTGGCGATGTTCGCCACCGTGGCCGTGGTCGGTTTCCAGACCCTGGCGAAGGTCGACTTCCACGACCACCGCAACGTGGTCATCGTGGCGACCAGCGTCGGCCTGGCCATGTACGTCACCGCGCAGCCGCAGGTCGCCCAGGCCGTGCCGGGCTGGGCCGAGATCATCTTCGGCAGCGGCATCACCCTGGGCAGCCTGACCGCGATCGGCCTCAACCTCGTCTTCCACCACGTCGGCAAGGACTTCGGGCCCGCCGTGGCCGGCCAGCCGGGCGACGGCACCGTGCGGCTGGACCAGGTGAACCGGATGACCCGCGACGAGTTCGTGGAGACCTTCGCCGGCCTGTTCCAGGGGCCGCGCTGGATGGTCGAACGCGCCTGGGAGATGCGGCCGTTCGCCGACACCCACGCGCTGCGCCGCTCGTTCCAGGAGGCGCTCTTCTCCGGATCGCACGACGAGCAGCGCCAGTTGATCGAGGCCTACCCGCAGCTCGGCTCGCAGTTCGTCGCCGACGGACTCAGCGGCGAGGCGTCGCTGCGGGACCAGTCCGCCCGCGGGCTGACCTACCTGGCCGAGCCGGAGCGGGACGAACTGACCGCGATCACCGAGGCGTACCGCGACCGCTTCGGCTTCCCCCTGGTCATCTCTGTGCGGGACGCGGACTCGTTCGACCGGATCGTCGAGCAGGGCCGCGACCGGCTCGGCAACTGCGAGAACCAGGAGCACGCCGCCGCCCTGCTGGAGATCGCGAAGATCGCTGGGTACCGGTTCGACGACTTCCTCCAGGACGCCAACCCCATCCACAGTGCGCGAACCCGCTGGAGCAGCAACCGATGAGTACGACGATCAAGGTCAACGGCGGCGACCTCGCCATCGACGGCGTGCCGATCCACACCACCGTGCTGGACTGGCTCCGCGACCGAGGGCTGACCGGAGCGAAGGAAGGCTGTGCCGAGGGCGAGTGCGGCGCGTGCTCGATCCTCGTCGCCCGGCCCGGGATCGACAGCCCTACCGAGTGGACCGCGGTGAACGCCTGCCTGCTGCCGGTCGGATCCCTCGACGGCCAGGAGGTCATCACCTCGGAGGGCCTGGGCTCGAGCAGCGCATTGCACCCGGTGCAACAGGAGGTCGCCGTCCGGGGTGGATCGCAATGCGGCTTCTGTACTCCGGGCTTCGTCTGCAGCATGGCCGCGGAGTACTACCGCCCCGACCGTACGCCGACCGCCGGCGAGCCGTGCGACCACGAGCACGGACCCAATGGGTTCGACCTGCACGCGCTCAGCGGAAACCTGTGCCGGTGTACCGGCTATCGCCCGCTCCGGGACGCGGCGTACGCGCTCGGTGATCCGGCGACGGACGACGTACTCGCGGCGCGCCGGTCCAGCCCGCCTCCCCCGCCTGCGCCCACGAAGCTTGCCGTGGCGGGAGCGGAGTTCCACCGGCCTGCGGCGCTCGACGCCGTACTCGGACTGCTGACCGAGCGACCCGACGCCCAGATCGTGGCGGGGTCGACCGATGTCGGGGTCGAGGTGAACCTGCGCGGGGTACGGGCGCCGTTGGTCATCGCCGTCGACCGGCTGGACGAACTGCGGGAGTTCGACTTCGGGCCCGACGAGGTCCGGATCGGCGCTGCCCTGACGTTGAGCGAGATCGAGCGGTTGCTCGCCGGCCGGGTGCCGCTGCTGGCCCAGATGTTCCCGCAGTTCGCCTCGCGGCTGATCCGCAACGGCGCGACGATCGGCGGCAACCTCGGCACCGCGTCACCGATCGGCGACGCCCCACCCGCCTTGCTGGCGCTCGAGGCTTCGCTTGTACTGGCGTCCCGCCGCGGCGAGCGAGTGGTCGCGCTGGCTGACTACTTCACCGGATACCGGGAAACCTTGAAGGCTCCGGACGAACTGATCCGGGCGGTTCTGATCCCGCTGCCCCTGGCACCCCTCAGCGCTTTCCACAAGATCGCGAAGCGGCGCTTCGACGACATCTCGAGCGTTGCGGTCGGCTACAGCGTCGAGGTCGTCGACGGTTTCGTGAGCCGGGCCCGGATCGGCCTGGGCGGTGTGGCTGCCACCCCGCTGCGCGCGCGAGCGACCGAGGAGGCGCTCACGGGCCGGCCATGGACCGAGCGGACAGTTCGCGAGGCCGCGGCGGTGATGGCCACCGAGGGCACGCCCATGGACGACCACCGGGCCAGCGCCTCCTACCGCTCGGCGATGCTCGGTCAGTCGCTGCTCCGCTTCTATGCCCAGCACCTGGAGGTAGAGGGGGTCAGCGCATGAGCTCACTGTCCGAACGACCTCAGCAAGCCGTTGTCGGCCTGCCGTTGCCGCACGAGAGTGCCGCGCTGCACGTCACCGGCGAAGCGCTCTACACCGACGACCTCGTCGGGCGTACTCGTGATGTGCTGCACGCCTGGCCGGTCCAGTCCCCGCACGCTCACGCTCAGATCACAGCCCTCCGGGTGAAGCCCGCGTACGACGTACCGGGGGTGGTCCTGGCCCTGACTGCTGACGACGTGCCCGGCATCAACGACGCCGGCGTGAAGCACGACGAGCCGCTCTTCCCGACCGAGGTGATGTTCCACGGGCACGCCATCTGCTGGGTGCTCGGCGAGACGCTGGAGGCCGCCCGGCTCGGCGCCGCGGCCGTCGAGGTCGAGTACGAGCAACTCCCGTCGATCGTGACGGTCCGCGAAGCGATTGCCGCAGGCAACTTCCAGGGCACCGGGCGGCACCTCGACCACGGCGACGTCGAGACCGCGCTGGCCGGGGCGGCCCACCTGTTCCGGGGCGAGTTCGAGTTCGCGGGCCAGGAGCACTTCTACCTCGAGACCCACGCCTCGCTGGCCCAGGTCGACGAGGCCGGCCAGATCTTCGTCCAGAGCAGCACCCAGCATCCGTCGGAGACGCAGGAGATCGTCGCCCACGTCCTCGGCCTCGCCAGCCACGCGGTCACCGTGCAGTGCCTCCGGATGGGCGGGGCCTTCGGCGGCAAGGAGATGCAGCCGCACGGGTTCGCCGCCATCGCGGCGCTCGGCGCGACCCTGACCGGCCGGCCGGTGCGGTTGCGGCTCAACCGGACGCAGGACGTCACGATGTCCGGCAAGCGCCACGGCTTCCACACCGAGTGGCGGGCCGGCTTCGACGACGACGGCCACCTGGTGGCGCTCGACGCCACCCTGACCGCCGACGGCGGCTGGAGCCTGGACCTGTCCGAGCCGGTACTGGCCCGCGCGATGTGCCACATCGACAACGCGTACTGGATCCCGAACGTCCGCGTCGACGGCCGGATCGCCAAGACGAACAAGACCTCCCAGACGGCCTTCCGCGGCTTCGGTGGGCCCCAGGGCATGCTCGTCGTGGAGGAGTTGCTGGGCAGGTGCGCGCCACTGCTCGGGTACGACGCGATGGAACTGCGCCGTCGCAACCTCTACCAGTCACACCACGCCACGCCGTACGGGCAGCCGGTGCGGCATGCTGAACGGCTGGAAGCCTGCTGGAGCGAGGTGCTCCAATCGGCGGAGGTCGAGCACCGGCAGGCTGAGATCGAGCGATTCAACGCGAACCACCCGCACACGAAGCGGGCGGTGGCGATGACGCCGGTGAAGTTCGGCATCTCGTTCAACCTCACCGCGTTCAACCAGGCCGGCGCGCTGGTGCACGTCTACAAGGACGGCTCCGTGCTGATCAACCACGGCGGCACCGAGATGGGACAGGGCCTGCACACGAAGATGCTGCAGGTGGCCGCCACCACCCTCGGCGTACCGCTGGAACGGGTGCGGCTGGCGCCGACCCGCACCGACAAGGTGCCGAACACCTCGGCCACCGCGGCGAGTTCCGGCGCCGACCTCAACGGGGCCGCGATCAAGAACGCCTGCGAGCAGATCCGCGAACGTCTCGCCCAGGTCGCCGGCGGCCGGCTCGGCATCAGCGCGCGTGACGTGCGGATCACGGACGGCAGCCTCCACGGATTGTCCTCCACCAGCGAAAGCCTGCGCTGGGAGGAGGTTGTCCACGACGCCTACCACCAGCGGGTCCAACTGTGGGCGGCCGGCTTCTACCGCACCGAAGGGCTGCACTGGGACCCCGTCGCCATGCTCGGCGAGCCGTTCAAGTACTTCGCGTACGGCGTCGCGGCCTCCGAGGTGGAGGTCGACGGATTCACCGGCGCGTACACGCTGCGCAGGGTCGACATCGTCCACGACGTCGGCGACAGCCTCAGCCCGCTGATCGACCTGGGCCAGATCGAGGGCGGCTTCGTCCAGGGCGCCGGCTGGCTGACGCTGGAGGATCTGCGCTGGGACGAGAGCGACGGGCCGAACCGCGGCCGGCTGGCCACGCAGGCTGCCAGCACCTACAAGCTGCCCAGCTTCTCGGAGATGCCGGAGGTCTTCAACGTCCGGCTGCTGGAGAAGGCGCACGAGGACGGCGCTGTCTACGGTTCGAAGGCGGTTGGCGAGCCGCCGCTGATGCTCGCCTTCTCCGTGCGCGAGGCGTTGCGGCAGGCCGCGGCGGCGTTCGGCCCGGCCGGGACGAGCGTCGAACTGCCCTTGCCCGCCACTCCCGAAGCCGTCTACTGGGCGCTGGATCAGGCCCGCTCGTCGGTGCCGGTGAAGCACCTCGAGGCAGTCGGATCGAGTGGGGGGTGAGCACGGAGATGCAATGGATGAAGGCAGTACAGCAACTGCGCGAACAGCGCCGGCCCGGCGTACTCGTGACCGTCATGTCGGTCCGGGGACACGCGCCCCGCGACGCCGGCGCCAAGATGGTTGTTGCCGAGGACAATGTGTGGGCGACCGTCGGCGGCGGCAACCTGGAAGCGGTCGCCGTCGAGCGGTCGCGTGCGCTGCTCGCGGCCGGTACTACGGAACCTGAGGTGCTGGAGTTCGCGCTCTCGGACAAGGCGCCGTTCCAGCAGGCGGTTCAGTGCTGCGGCGGCGAGGTGAAACTGCTGCTCGAACCGCTGTCAGTGGTTCCGTCCGTGGCGATCTTCGGGATGGGCCACGTGGGGCTCGAGCTCGCCCGGATCCTGGCCCGGCATGACGTCGAGCTACACCTGGTCGACTCGCGCCCCGACCAACTGACGTCCGAGCGACTGTCCGTACTCGACGACGCCGTCGCCAATGTCCACGTTCACCACGTCCCAGTACTGCCGGAACTGGTGGTCGGCGAGCTGCCACCGGGTACGCACGCGCTGGTGATGACGCACGACCACGCGGAGGACGCCGCCCTCTGCGACGCGGCGCTCCGCAGCGGCCACCTGGCCACGATCGGCCTGATCGGGTCCAGCGCCAAATGGGCGCGGTTCCGCCGCAAGCTCGCCGACGACGGCATTCCGGCCGAGGCGATCGCCAAGATCACCACGCCCATCGGCCTGCCCGACCTGACCGGCAAGGAGCCGGCCACGATCGCGGTCAGCGCGGCGGCCTGGCTACTCCACCTGTTCGCCGCCGAGCGCAACCCCGCGCCGGCCCACGTGAGGCAAACGCATGACCGTATTTAGAGGCACGTTCCTCGACACACCGCAGAACCCGTTCACCGGTGGCGCGCTGCGCGTGGACACCGACGCCGCGGTACTGGTTGAGGACGGGGTGATCACCGCCCGCGGCCCGTACGCCGACATCCGTCGCGCGCATCCGGCCGAGCAGGTTGTCGACCTGACCGGCGGGCTGGTACTTCCCGGATTCGTGGACACGCATGTGCACTTCCCCCAGATCCGGGCGGTCGGCGGGATGGGCATGCCGCTGCTGGAGTGGCTCGACAAGTACGCACTGCCGGAGGAAGCCAAGATGGCCGACGCCGGCTACGCCGCGGGGGTGGCCGGCGAATTCGTCCAAGGCCTCGCTGCGGCAGGCACCACCAGCGCGCTCGTCTTCGGCGCCCACTTCGCATCCGCCGTCGACACGCTCTTCACCGCCGCCTCGCAGGTCGGCCTGCGGATCACCAGCGGTCTGGTCGTGAGCGACCGGCTCCTGCGGCCGGACCTGTTGACCACCCCGGCCCAGGCGCACACCGAATCGCTCGCCTTGGCGTCGCGGTGGCACGGCGTCGGCCGCAACCGGTACGCCGTGACGCCGCGTTTCTCGCTCTCCTGCACTGACGACCTGCTCGCCGCCTGCCACACCGTGCTGGAAGAGATCCCGGGTGCGCTGTTCACCTCGCACCTCAACGAGAACGACGCGGAGATCGCCGCCGTGGCCGAACTGTTCGGTGGAAGCGACTACGTCAGCACCTACGAACGGCACGGGCTGGTCGACCGACGCAGCATCTTCGCCCACAACGTCCACCCGACCGATGTCGAGCTCAAGGTGCTCGCCGAGAGCGGTGCGACGGTTGCCCACTGCCCGACGAGCAACGCCGTACTGGGCAGCGGGCTGTTCCCGCTGGGCCGGCATCTCGATCATGGCGTCCGCGTCGCGCTCGGCTCGGACGTCGGCGCCGGCACCGGCTTCTCGCTGCTGAAGGAAGGGCTGCAGGCCTACTTCTGCCAGCAGTTGCTCGGCGATCGCGGTCATCCGCTCACTGCCGCGCATTTGCTGCACCTGGCGACGACGGCCGGTGCCGAGGCACTCGGGCTCAGCGCGGAGGTCGGTGATCTGAGCGTCGGCAAGCGGTTCGATGCCCAACTGCTGCGTCCGGCTGAGGGTTCACCGTTGGCTGTTGGCATCACTCACGCCGCCGACGCCGAGGACGTTCTGGCCCGGGTCTTCACGCTCGGCACGCCTGCGGATGTTCGCGCTGTCTGGATCGACGGGCAACTGCTGCAGGTCGACGACGATTCCCCTCTGGAGGTATGACCGGTGGACCTGCGGGAATTCAACGACGCTTCGGCCGACCGGCTGCGTCCGATGCTGGCCGCCTGCTGCGACGTACCTCGGTGGGTCGCGACCATGCTCGCCGGCCGGCCGTACGCCGACGTCCGGGCGCTCACGCACGCTGCCGACCAAGGGGTGCGAGACCTGGACGACGAGGAGGTCAACCAGGCGCTGGCGGCTCATCCGCGCATCGGCGACCGAGCGGACGGTGACAGCACGGAGGCCGCCTGGTCGCGAGGTGAGCAGGCGGGTGTCGGCGATGATGCCGCGATCCGCGCCGCGCTGGCGGCCGGGAACCGCGAGTACGAGCAGCGGTTCGGCCGGGTCTTCCTGATCTGCGCCACTGGGCTGTCGGCTCACCAGATGCTCGCCAGCCTGAGGCGCCGGTTGACGTTCGACGAGGCCGCGGAGGCCGTGGTCGTGCGGGACGAACTGCGCAAGATCGCCGTCCTGCGCCTGGCCAAGCTCGTGGACACGGACTTGGAGGTCCCCGCATGAGCACCGTCTCCACCCACGTCCTCGACACAGGCTTGGGCCTCCCTGCCCGAGGCGTCCCAGTGCAACTAACCCACCTCCCCAACTACCCGCCCACCCAACGCGCGGGCGGCCGAGCCGCCGACCAAGACCGCCCTGCCGACCGGGCAGCCGAACAGGCGGTCAATCGCGCAGTCGATCAGACCGCCGTCCAGACACTCGACCAGCCCGCCGACCGGGCGGTCGATCAGACCGCCGTCCAGGCCGCCGACCGGGGGGTCGAGGTCGGGGTGGGGACCACCGACGACGACGGGCGGGTGGCTGACCTGGCGCCTGATGGGCTCGAGGCCGGCACCTATCGACTTCGGTTCGACGTTGCCGCCTATGCGGTCGCGTCCGGCCAGGACTTCTTCTTTCCCGAGGTCTCCGTGACCTTCACGATCACCGACGAGCGGCACTACCACGTCCCCCTGCTGCTCAGCCCGTACGCCTTTTCCACCTATCGAGGGAGCTGATCCGATGGCGATCCACCTGGGAGCCAACCAGTACGGCAAGGCCGAGAGCCGTGTCGTCCGCATCTACCGCGACACGCCCCGGCACGAGATCCGCGACCTCAACGTCTCCTCCGCCCTGCGCGGCCGGTTCGAGGACGCGCACACCACCGGCGACCAGCGTGACGTGCTGCCGACCGACACCCAGAAGAACACCGCCTTCGCCTTCGCCAAGGAGAAGGGCGTCGGCGCGATCGAGGACTTCGCCCTGACGCTCGGCGACCACTTCCTCGACGCAGCCCCCGCGGCCGATGGCGCCCGGATCGAGATCGAGGAGTATCCGTGGGAGCGGATCACCGTCGACGGCGCGGACCACGACCACTCCTTCGTCCGGTCCGGCAGCGGCATCCGGACGACGGTCGTGAACGTCGAGGGCCGCGGCGACGACCGTACGGCGTACGTCGTGTCCGGCATCAGCGACCTGGTCGTGCTCAAGTCCACCGGTTCGGAGTTCCACGGCTTCCTCAAGGACCGGTACACCACGCTGCCGGAGACGAACGACCGCATCCTCGCCACCTCGCTGGTGGCCCGGTGGCGCTACGACCACACCAACGTCGACTGGGACAAGTCGTACGAGGAGATCAAAGGGCTGCTGCTCGCGCAGTTCGCCCGGATCCACAGCTTCGCGCTGCAGCAGACCTTGTACGGCATGGGCGAGGCCGTGCTCCAGCAACACCCCGAGGTCGCGGAGATCAAGTTCTCGGCACCCAACAAGCATCACTTCCTGGTGGATCTGAGTCCGTTCGAGGTGGAGAACCCGGGTGAGGTGTTCATCGCCGCCGACCGCCCGTACGGTTTGATCGAGGCGACCGTCGCGCGGGACGACGCCAGCGATCCGGGCAGCGCCTGGCACGCCGTTCCGGGCTTTTGCTGAGTAGGTGTTGATGACCCCGGCAACGATCGTCATCGAGGGCGCGAGCATCGTGACGCTCGACCCGGAGCGTCGCGAGCTCGCCACCGGCCATGTCGTTGCTGAGGGCAAGCGAATCGTCGCCGTCGGACCGGGGCCGGCGCCGCCGTACGACGGAGCCCGGGTGGTCGACGGGAGCGGCTGTCTCGTCACCCCCGGCTTCGTCAACACGCACCAGCACTTGTACCAGTGGGTGACGCGTGGGCTCGCGGCCGACGCCACCCTGTTCGGCTGGCTGACCGCGCTCTACCCGGTCTGGGCCGGCATCGACGAGCAGTCGGTCCACGTGGCCGCCCAGGGCGCACTGGCCCAGCTCGCGCGTACCGGGTGCACGACCGCCGCCGATCACCACTACCTCTTTCCGCGGTCCGGCAGCGACCTGCTCGAGGCGGAGATCCTTGCCGCGGCCGAGGTGGGACTGCGGTTCCACCCGGCGCGGGGTTCGATGGACCTGAGCGAGAAGGACGGTGGGCTGCCACCCGATTCCGTGGTCCAGGATCGCGACGAGATCCTGGTCGCGACCGAGGGCGCGATCGACCGCTGGCACGATCCCGCGCCGGACTCGATGCTGCGGATCGTGGTCGCGCCGTGTTCGCCGTTCAGCGTCACCGGCGAACTCATGCGGGAGGCGGCGGAACTGGCGCGGCGCAAGGGCGTCCGGCTGCACACGCATCTTGCCGAGACCACCGACGAGGGCGATTGGTGTCAGCAGAGGTTCGGCTGCACGCCCTCGGAGTACGCGGAACAGCTGGGTTGGACCGGTTCGGACGTGTGGTTCGCGCACGGCATCCACTTCGACGACGCGGAGATCAAGCGGCTGGGCCAGACGGCCACCGGCATCGCCCACTGTCCCAGCTCCAACGCCCGGCTCGGCGCCGGGATCGCGCGGGTCGCGGACCTGCGGATGGCCGGCAGTCCGGTCGGCCTCGGCGTGGATGGTGCCGCCAGCAACGAAGCCGGCAGCCTGCTCGAAGAACTCCGCCATGCTTTGCTCTTCGCCCGCGCCCGGGGCGGCCCGCAGGCACTCGGCGTCCGCGCGGCACTGGAGATGGCGACCCTCGACGGCGCCCGCATTCTGGGCCGCGAGAACGAGATCGGCTCGCTGGAGGTAGGCAAGCTGGCCGACCTCGCGGTGTGGCGCCTCGACACCCTCGCCCACGCAGGCATCGCCGATCCGGTAGCCGCCCTGGTCCTCGGCTCCCCACCCCCACTGGAGCTGCTACTCGTCAACGGCCGCCCGGTAGTCGAGCACGACACCGTCGTCACTCTCGACGAACCAGCACTCGCCCGCGAAGTCGCGCAAGTCCAACGCACGCTAGTCACCAAGGCGAGCTGAGCGGCAGCTCGCTGTCGGGCGGACCAGGGCACTCGCCTGGTCCGCCCGGCATTCGTCACGCGCGCCGCGGGCGGCGGGCCAGCGCGGCTAGGCCGGTGGTGTCCAGGCCTGTCAGCTCGTCGAGTTCCGTCTGGTCTAAAGCGCCGCACTCGACGCCGCGTAGTACGAAGCTCGCGAGGGCGGCGGCTGTTGCGGGCTCGTCGAGGTAACCGGATTCGCCCTCGCCGACGTAGGCGCGCAAGCGGGCGGCAGCTGAGTCCAGGCCCTCGCGGTAGAACAGGTACGTGGCGACGAAGCGGCTCGGCAGTTGGCCGGGGTGCATGTCCCAGCCTTGGTAGATCCCGCGGACGAGCGAGCGTCGTACCAGCCGCGAATGGAGTCGCCAGGCGGCGTGCACGGCATCGCGATCGCCGACCGGAAGGACGTTGGTGGAGCCGTCTGAGACGAAAACCCCCGTGCCCGCCGCGGCCAGTTGCATCACGTCCTTCGCGTGGTCCGCCACCGGATGCTCCATGCTCTGGTACGCCGCGGCAACGCCCAGCGAGGCCGAGTAGTCATAGGTGCCGTAGTGCAGTCCGGTGACTCGCCCATCCCCCGCGCTGATCATCCGCGCGACCAGAGCGGTGCCGTCCGAACCAAGAATTGCCTGCGGCGTCTCGATCTGGATCTCGAACTTCAGCGAACCCGAGGGCACCGCATGAGCCTGCTCGACAGCGCCCAACACGACCACCATCGCCTCGACCTGCTCCACCGACGTGACCTTCGCGAGAGTGATCACGAATCCGTCCGTCAACGCCCCGGCCTCGGACAACTCACCGACAAACAGATCCAACGTCCGTACGCCGCGCCGCCGGCTCGGCGCCTCGAGCGATTTGATCCGAAGCCCGTGATACGGCGGCGCAGAGGCGGCCCTAACGGTCTCCGCCAACGCACGCGCGGCACCAACCGCGGCGGCGTCCTCCTGCTCGTCAGGCCTGTTCCCGTAGCCGTCCTCGAAATCGATGCGCAGGTCCTCGATCGGCTCGCGCTCCAGCTTGGCCCGAACCCTTTCGTAGACCTCAACAGCCTGGCCGGGCGGCAGTTCCAACGCCTCGGCCAAATCCCCCGCCGACCCGCCGTGCTCACTCAGCACCGACCTGGCCTCCGCAGCCCACTCCTCGACAGTCCCTGCGTGATACCGGTCCGCAGGCACGTACACGGTGTGAACTGGTTGCCGGGCCCCGCGATCGCCGGGATAGAGCGCGGCCAGCGCCGCGTCGGCCCCGGCCAAGCGCCGATCCAGTTCGTCGACGAGAGCGTCGAGGTCAGTCATGACCGAACCACCTCAGATTCTCGGGATTTCGTAATGCGGATACTAGTATCTACTCTGCGGAAGTCGCAATGCTCCCGCTCTTCCGGAATCTGGCGCTAAACTTCCGTCATCCGGAAACGTCGAGAAGGATGGGACCGCAGTGGCGGAAGAGAACGGCACCAAGGGCCGCTCCGGCAGCGTGCAGTCCATCGAGCGGGCTTTCGGCCTTCTCGAGATGATGGCTGACGCGGGCGGAATGATGGGCCTCTCCCAACTCGCCGCGGCCTCCGGACTGCCTTTGCCCACGATCCATCGGCTCGTCCGCACCCTGGTCGACCTCGGCTACGTACGCCAGGAGCCCTCCCGGCAGTACGTGCTCGGCCCGAAGTTGATCCGGCTCGGCGAGACCTCCTCCCACATGCTGAGCGTCTGGGCCCGTCCTCACCTGGCCCGCCTGGTCGACGAACTCGGCGAGTCGGCCAACATGGCGATGCTCGACGGCGACCAGATCGTGTATCTCGCACAGGTCCAGTCCCGGCATTCGATGCGAATGTTCACCGAGGTGGGCCGCCGAGTGCTCCCCCACTGCACGGCCGTCGGCAAGGCGATCCTCGCCCAACTGCGAGAGGCCGAGGTCCGCGACCTGCTGCAACGCACTGGCATGCCCAAGCACACCGAGACCACCATCACCGACGTGGACGAGTTCACCGCGCAGCTACACAAGGCCCAGCAGAAGGGCTACGCCACCGACGAGGGCGAGCAGGAACTCGGCGTCCGCTGCATCGCGGTGGCGGTGCCCGACGCACCATCCCGACTCGCCATGTCCATCTCGGGTCCCGCCGGCCGCATGTCCGAAGACCTGGTGAATCAAGCGGTCCCCCTGCTGACCCAGGCGGCCCAGGCCCTCTCGGACGACCTCCGGTAACCGCATACCTGTACGCCGTCGGTCGCGCGAACGGCCTGGCCATGGTCATTCAGAGCCACGACCAGGTTCCGCTCACGTTCGACGATCCAGTCAACTTCCGCTGGATCTCCCGCTACGAGGACTTTCTCTTCGGGAGTAGTGGTCAGTTGCCGACGTACGCCGCGAGGTGTTCGCCGGTGAGGGTGGAACCGTCGGCGATCAGGTCGGCAGGCGTGCCCTCGAAGACGATGCGGCCGCCGTCGTGGCCGGCGCCGGGGCCGAGGTCGATGATCCAGTCGGCGTGCGCCATCACCGCCTGGTGGTGCTCGATGACGATGACCGACTTGCCGGAGTCCACGAGCCGGTCGAGCAGGCCGAGCAGTTGCTCGACGTCCGCCAGGTGCAGGCCGGTAGTCGGCTCGTCAAGGATGTAGATGTCGCCCTTGTCCGCCATCTGCGTGGCCAGCTTGAGTCGCTGCCGCTCACCGCCGGACAGCGTGGTCAACGGCTGTCCCAGCGAAAGGTAGCCCAGCCCGACGTCGGCCAGCCGGTCGAGGACCTTGTGCGCGGCCGGGGTGCGAGCCTCGCCGTCGCCGAAGAACTCCTCGGCCTCGACCACCGACATCGCCAGCACCTCGGCGATGTTCCGCCCACCCAGCTTGTACTCCAGTACCGCCGCCTGGAACCGTTTCCCCTCGCACTCCTCGCAGGTGGACTCGACGGTCGCCATGACGCCCAGATCGGTGTAGATGACGCCGGCGCCGTTACAGGCGGGGCAGGCGCCCTCGGAGTTCGAACTGAACAGCGCCGGCTTCACGCCGTTCGCCTTCGCGAACGCCTTCCGGATCGGGTCGAGCAGTCCGGTGTACGTCGCCGGGTTGCTCCGGCGCGAACCGCGGATCGCCCCCTGGTCGATCACCACCACGCCGTCGCGACCGGCGACCGAGCCGTTGATCAGCGAGCTCTTGCCGGAGCCCGCGACGCCTGTGAGTACGCAGAGCACGCCGAGCGGGATGTCGACGTCCACGTCCTGGAGGTTGTGCGTCGACGCGCCGCGGACCTCCAGCGGGCCGGACGACGCCCGCACCTCGTCCTTGAGGCTCGCCCGGTCGTCGAGGTGGCGGCCGGTGATGGTGTCACTCTTCCGCAGCCCCTCCACGGTGCCCTCGAAGCAGATGGTTCCACCGCCCGTACCGGCGCCCGGGCCGAGGTCGACGACGTGGTCGCCGATCGCGATCGTCTCCGGCTTGTGCTCCACGACGAGCACGGTGTTGCCCTTGTCCCGCAACTGCCGCAGCAGGTTGTTCATTCGCTCGATGTCGTGCGGGTGCAGGCCGATCGTGGGCTCATCGAAGACGTACGTGACGTCGGTGAGCGAGGACCCGAGGTGGCGGATCATCTTGGTCCGCTGCGCCTCTCCCCCGGACAGCGTGCCCGACGGCCGGTCGAGCGAGAGGTAGCCGAGCCCGATCTCCGCGAAGGAGTCGAGCAGGTGCTGCAGTCCCTTGAGCAGCGGCGCCACCGACGGCTCGTCGATGTCCCGGACCCAGTCGGCCAGGTCGCTGATCTGCATCGCGCAGACGTCGGCGATGTTGACCTTGTCGATCTTCGACGACAACGCCTCCTGGCTGAGCCGGGTGCCCTCGCACTCGGGACAGGTCGTGAAGGTCACCGCCCGCTCCACGAAGGCGCGGATGTGCGGCTGCATCGCGTCGACGTCCTTGGACAGGAACGACTTCTGGATCTGCGGGATCAGGCCGGAGTAGGTCAGGTTGATGCCCTCGACCTTGATCTTGGTCGCTTCCTTGTAGAGCAGGTCGTGCAGTTCGCGCTTGTTGTACTTGCGGATCGGCTTGTCCGGGTCGAAGAAGCCGCAGCCACGGAAGATCCGGCCGTACCAGCCCTCCATGCTGTAGCCGGGGATCGTCAGCGCGCCCTCGTTCAGCGACAGGCTGTCGTCGTACAGCGCGGTCAGGTCGAAGTCGGTGACCGAGCCCATCCCCTCGCAGCGCGGGCACATGCCGCCGAGCCGGTTGAAGGTCGCCTTCTCCGCCTTCGTCTTGCCGCCGCGCTCGACCGTGATCGCCCCGCTGGCCTTCACCGAGGGGACGTTGAACGAGTAGGCGTTGGGCGGCCCGATGTGCGGCTTCCCGATCCGGCTGAACAGGATCCGCAGCATCGCGTTGGCGTCGGTCGCGGTGCCGACCGTGGAGCGGGGGTTGCTGCCCATCCGCTCCTGGTCGACGATGATCGCGGTGGTCAGCCCGTCCATCAGGTCGACGTCGGGCCGGGCCAGCGTCGGCATGAAGCCCTGCACGAACGAGCTGTACGTCTCGTTGATCAGCCGCTGCGACTCCGCGGCGATGGTGCCGAAGACCAGCGAGCTCTTGCCCGAGCCGGAGACGCCGGTGAACACCGTCAGCCGGCGCTTCGGGATCTCGACGCTGACATCCTTGAGGTTGTTCACCCGCGCACCCTGCACCCGGATGAGGTCGTGGCTGTCGGCAACGTCCGGCCCGGACGCCTGCGCGTCCGGCCTGGTGGCAATGCTCATCGTGTCTCCATCTGCTTCCCGGGCGCCTTCGCGGTCTGCGTCGGCGTCGTCCGGCTCAATCTAACTGGCTGCGGGGGCGACGTTTCACTGGTCCTGAAGCAGACCGAGGGCGTTGCCGTCGGGGTCGGTGACGGTGGCCACCAGGCGACCGCCGCCGACGTCGTGCGCGGCCTCGGTGAGGGTGCCGCCCGCGGCGGTCACCTCCGCGATCTTCGCCTCGATGTCCGCCACGTGCCAGTAGGCCAGCGGCGAGGTCAGGCCCTGCGGTCCCCCGCCCGGCACCAGCCCGATGTGCTGGCCGGCGGCCTCGAAGCCGACGTAGTACGAGTCGTCGGCCACCGGCGCGACGCCGAGTAGCGCGGCGTACACCTTCTTGGCCTTGGCGAGGTCGGAGACAGGGTGCAGGACGGTCTTGATTCCTTGGGTGGGCGAGCTGGTCATGATCACTCCTGAAGTCGTTGGTAAGTGGTGCCACTCACGCTAGGTGGGGCTCGGGGGTGCGTGCTTCTCGATTCCTGATCGGTTCCTGCGGCGCGCCAGCAGCAGGACGCACGCGACGGCGCCGAGCACGACAGTGGCGAGTCCTGAGCCGCCGAGCGTCGCCCGGGGGCCCAGCGCGGTGGTGAGCGGGCCGCCGAGCGCAGTACCGAGTGGGGCAGCGGTGAGCAGTACTGCGCTGCGGGCGGCGAGCATCGCGGCCAGGTGCTGCGGCGGCGACTTCGTCTGCATCAGGGTCACCGAGAGTGCGACGAACGGTCCGTAGATCGCGCCGCCGAGCGCGAAGCACGCCACGGTAACCACCGTCGGTACGTCGAAGCCGAACGGCAGCAGCGCGAGCCCCCAGGCGACCACGATGCCGACCGTCACCGGCCACAGCGGCAACTGCCGCAACGCTCCGACCGCGAGCCCGCCGAGCACCGCACCGATGCCGAACAGCATCCAGTAGAGGCCCAATAGCGTGCCCGGAGCCTGCAGGTCGTTGGTCACGTGGAGTGGCAACGCGACCTCGACGGGTCCGTACAGCAGGTTGAAGAACCAGGTGAGCGTCAGGAGGCCAAGCAGCTCGGGATGGGACCGCAGCAGCGCGAGCCCACCACGGGCCGCCGCCTGGTCGACGACCTCGACGTGCCCCGACTGAGGCAGCCGGATCCGCGCGATCAGCACGGCGAGGAAGACGTACGTCAGCGCGTCCAGGCCGAGTACCAGCGCGGCGCTGACATATGTCACGAGCACACCGGCGATCGCGGGGCCGGCGATCGTGGCAGCGAAGTTGAGCGTGCTGACGAGGGTGTTCGCTGCCAGTCGCTGCTCGTCGGGCAGCAACTCGGCCAGAATCGTGTACTTCCCCGCGCTCCCCCACGCGTGCAGCAGCGACGAGACCGCGAGCAGTACGACATACAGCGGCAGCGTCAGCAGGCCGGTGGCCCAGGCCAGGGGTATAGCGCCGAGAAACACGCCGCGGACGATGTTGTCGGCGAGCAGCAGGCGTTTGGCCGGCAGCCGGCGCAGGCGGCGCCCGAGCACCAGGACGCCGACCACGCCCGGCAACGTGTACGCGGCCACCGCGCCGCCGACCCACAGCCCCACGGTCGCCTGCGGCGCGAGCTCGATGGCGAGCCAAGCGACTGCGACGAAGCTCATCCCGTCGCCGAGGTAGGAGACCCCGAAGCCGAGGATCAGCTTCCGGAACACCCGGTTGCCGAGCACCGGCCGGTAGGCGGCGGGGACCAGACGCCGGCGCGGGGAGGTCACCTCGTGGCGGCGCACCTGAGTTCGGTCCTGGCTCGGCCGTCAGTCAGGCTCAGCGCAGTTCCTGGATGCGGACCATGTTGCCCGCGGGATCGCGGAAGGCGCAGTCGCGGACGCCGTACGGCTGGTCGGTCGGCTCCTGGACGACCTCGGCGTCAGTGGCCTGCAGCCGCTCGAAGGTGGCGTCGAGGTCCTTGGTGGCCAGGTTGATGGAGGCATAGGTGCCCTTGGCCATCATCTCGGCGATGACGCGCCGCTCGTCGTCGGTGATGCCGGGATCCGCGGCCGGCGGGTGCAGGACGATCGACGTACCGGGTTGTTCGGGCGGGCCGACCGTGATCCACCGCATCCCCTGGTAGCCGACGTCGTTGCGGACCTCGAAGCCGAGCGTGTCGCGGTAGAAGGCCAGGGCGGCGTCCGGGTCGTCGTGCGGGAGGTAGGTCGCGTGAATGGTGATGTCCATGGCTGTCACGCTAGCTGTGGATCGGTGACCGGCGCTTCTCGATTCCTGATCGGTCTGGTCACCCGTTTCGCCATGCACGACGGTATCCCCGCGGTCGCCCGCCCGACCTCACGCCGGTAGACGCTGGGCGACACCCCCACCAGTTCGGTGAAGCGGGTGCTGAAGGTGCCCAGCGACGAGCACCCGACCTCGAAGCAGACATCGGTGACGCTGAGGTCGCCGCGCCGCAGCAGCGCCATCGCCCGCTCGATCCGCCGCGTCATCAGGTAGCTGTACGGCGACTCGCCGTAGGCCGCCCGGAACTCGCGGCTGAGGTGCCCGGCCGACATGTGCACTCCCCGTGCCAGCGCCTCGACGTCCAGCGGTTGCGCGTACTCCCGGTCGATCCGGTCCCGCACGCGCCGCAACCGCGCGAGATCACTCAGGTTGGGTGTCGCTTTACTCGCCACGCTCCGAATCGTGCCACAGAGGTGCTCCCTGCTCCAGGCAGAACGGAACAGCCGCCTAGTGCGCGTCAGAGGAGGTGGTCGGCGTCGATGATCGCCTGGGCGAACGGGACGGGGGCCTCCTGCGGGACGTTGTGCCCGATGCCGGCGAACACGCGGTGGTCGTACTTGCCGGTGAACTTGTCGCGGTACCCCTTGCCGTCCGCGGCCGCGCCGTCGAAGTCGCTGCCGATGGTGATCGCGGGCACCGAGATGGCCGGCCCGGTGGCGAGCTTGCGCTCGTAGACGTCGTACCGCGACTCGCCGGGGGCCAGGCTCAGCCGCCAGCGGTAGTTGTGGATGACCAGGTCGACATGATCGGGGTTGTCGAAGGAGGCCGCGGTCCGCCCGTACGTCGCGTCGTCGAAGTTCCACTGCGGTGACGCCGTCCGCCAGATCAGCCGGTTGAACTCGCTCAGGTGCTGCCGGTAGCCCAGGACGCCGCGCTCGGTCGCGAAGTAGTACTGGTACCACCAGCCCAGCTCGGCGGTCGGGACCAGCGGCTGCAGGTTCCGCTCGAGGTTGGTGATCAGGTAGCCGCTCACCGCGACGATCGCCTTGCAGCGCTCCGGCCACAGCGCGGCGATCACGTCGACCGTTCGCGCACCCCAGTCGAAGCCGCCGAGAACCGCCTTGCGGATCTTCAGCGCGTCCATCAGGGCGATGATGTCGAGCGCCACCGCCGACTGCTGCGCGTTGCGGACCGTCCGCGAGGACCGGAAGGTCGTCTCGCCGTACCCCCGCAGGAACGGGACGATCACCCGGTAGCCCTGAGCGGCCAGCAACGGCGCGACGTCGATGAAGCTGTGCGGGTCGTACGGCCAGCCGTGCAGCAGGACCACCGGCTGCCCGGTGCGGGGACCGAGTTCGGCGTACGCAATGTTGAGCACGCCGGCCTTGATCTTCTTGATGGGGCCGAGTGAGGTGTGTCCGCCCGAGCCGGCCCGCAGGTCAGCGCCCGCGACCGCCCGGGCAGCCTCCGCAGAGCCGCCGGCGAGCGATGTCGCCGCCGCGCCGGCCGCACCGGCCGCTACCGCTTGGGTGAATCGTCTCCTGCTGATCAACGGACTCTCCTCTGGTTGTGGGGACACCAGAGACGTTAGGCAGCCGAGAGAACCCTCCGCGCCCGTCAGATGACGCTGTCTGTGTACGTCGCCGCGACCGGGCGACCTAGTGCAGGTTGGAGCCGCGACTGTCCGCGTGCAGGTCGAGGCGCTCTTGCAACTGGTCGGCGAAGCTCATCGCGACCTCGAGTTGTTCGCGCAGCGCGGTGATGCGCTGGCCGGCGGCTTCGCGGTACATCGTCAGCCGATCCAGCAGTGCCGCTCGTTCCTCGGTCTGGACCTCGGTCGCGAGGCGGTCGACGAGGTTCAGCAGGTCGGCCATCTCCTCGAGGGTGAAGCCGAGCGGCTTCATCCTCCGGATCAGCAGCAGCCGCTGGACGTCGGCCTCGCTGTAGAGACGAAAGCCGCCCTTGCTGCGCGCCGAGGGCGGGACCAGGCCGACTTCCTCGTAGTGGCGAATGGTGCGCAGGCTGAGCTTGGTCCGCTCGGCGACCTCGCCGATCTGCCTGTGCTCGCCCATCCTGCTCACTCCTGCCGCCTTGCTGTGGCCCGCGTCGTGGGGCCTCACGGCTGTGCCGCGATCGAGGAAGGATAGCGGACCCACGAGGAACTCTACTCTTACGTTCGGGTAGAGTTGCCGCCCGTGGGGCGTTCTGGTGCTCCTCACCCCGCCCGTCCTTCCGGACCCGGTTCCCGTGCTACCGCTGCGCAATGACGCGCCGCGCTTGCCCGCCGCGGAGATCCCGGCCTGTCTTTCCCTGGAGACCGTATGACCTCGCTGACGCCTGAGTCAGCCGCGCCCGAACCTGCCCGGACCCCCGCTGCCGAGGCCGACATCACCTCCGTGCGCCCGGCTCTGCGCTCACCGCGCCGGCTGCGCGTCGAAGTACTGGCCGGCCTGGTGGTCGCGCTCGCGCTGATCCCGGAGGCGATCAGCTTCTCGATCATCGCCGGCGTCGATCCCCGCGTCGGGCTGTTCGCCTCGTTCACCATGGCGGTGTCGATCGCGTTCCTCGGCGGCCGCCCGGCGATGATCTCGGCCGCCACCGGAGCGGTCGCGCTGGTGATCGCGCCGGTGATGCGCGACCACGGCTTCGAGTACTTCGTCGCCACCGTCATCCTGGCCGGCATCCTTCAGGTGGTCCTCGGTGTGCTCGGCGTCGCCCGGCTGATGCGGTTCATCCCGCGCTCGGTCATGGTCGGCTTCGTCAACGCCCTGGCGATCCTCATCTTCCTGGCCCAACTTCCGCACCTCACCCACGTGCCGTGGCTGGTCTACCCGCTGGTCGCCGCCGGGATCGTGGTGATGGTCTTCCTGCCGAAGCTGACCAAGGCCGTGCCCGCGCCGCTGGTCGCGATCCTCGGGGTCACCGCGCTGGTGGCCTTCACCTCGGTCACGGTGCCGACCGTCGGCGACGAGGGTGAACTGCCCGACAGCCTGCCGTCGCTGTTCTGGCCGGACGTGCCGTGGAACCTGGACACGCTGCGGATCATCGCGCCGTACGCCGTGGCGATGGCGCTGGTCGGGCTGCTGGAGTCGTTGATGACGGCCAAACTCGTCGACGACGTCACCGACACCCGCTCGGACAAGACCCGCGAGGCCTGGGGCCAGGGCGCGGCGAACATCATCACCGGCTTCTTCGGCGGGATGGGCGGCTGCGCCATGATCGGCCAGACGATGATCAACGTGAAGGCCTCCGCCGCCCGGACCCGGATCTCCACCTTCCTGGCCGGCGTCTTCCTGCTGATCCTGGTCGTCGGCCTGGGCGACCTCGTCGGCGACATCCCGATGGCCGCACTGGTCGCGGTGATGATCATGGTCGCGGTCGGCACCTTCGACTGGCACAGCGTCCGGACCCTGCGCCGGATGCCCCGCAGCGAGACCCTCGTGATGCTGTCCACCGTCGTGGTCGTGGTCATCACCCACAACCTCGCCATCGGCGTGATCGTCGGGGTCGTCGTGGCGATGGTGCTCTTCGCCCGCCGGGTCGCCCACTTCACCACCGTCAAGGACGTCGCCCACCCCGACGACGACACCAGGGTCTATGCCGTCACCGGGGAGCTGTTCTTTGCTTCCAGCAACGATCTGGTCTACCAGTTCGACTACCGCGGCGACCCCGCCAACGTCGTGATCGATCTGTCCGAGTCCCACATCTGGGACGCCTCCACCGTCGCCACCCTGGACGCGATCACCACCAAGTACGCCCGCTACGGCAAGACCGTCCGGATCGTCGGCCTCAACGCCTCCAGCGCCGAGCGCCACGAACGCCTCGCGGGCAGACTCGGCGCCGGCCACTGACCTACCCCGCGGAACTCCAGCGGTAGACGTCGTAGCCGGAGGTGCCGCCGCCGCGGACCAGTCGCTTGTCGTCGGAGTCGAAGGCCACGTGGTGTCCGTCGTCGGAGATCGCCGGGCTGTAACTGCCGTTCCGGCCGCCGTACGGGTCGGTCTGGTCCTGGCGGTGGGTGATCCAGACCAGGGCACCGGTCTTGCGGTCGAGGCGGTAGACGTCGCTGAGGGCGCCTTGGTCCGCGCGGGAGGTTTGGCCCTTCGTTCCGAAGGTCACGTACCTGCCGTCGGCCGACACGTCTCCGGTGGCAGCACCGATCGCCGACGACGGCCGGCCCAGATGGTCCGCCGAGATCAGTTGCAGTTCGTTGGTCCGGAGATCGCGCAGCCAGACGTTCGCGATCGGGTCGACGCCGACTCCCAGCCACCCGATGACGGTGAAGACCACGAATCGGCCGTCGGCGGAAACAGCGGCGGATTCGGGCTCCACGACGAAGGCCCGGGGGTCGGCCGGCACGCCGTCGGAGATCACTCGGGTCGTGTTGGCCGTCCGGTCGCGGACCTGGATCTCTCCCCCGCCGCCGATGGCGGTGAAGGCCACCACGAGCCCGTTCCCGGAGATGGCGGGCTGGGCGGAGGGCAGGTCGGACTGGAGGCCCTCGGCGGTCAGGGAAACCCGCTCGGTGCGTCCGGCGTGGAGGTCCCGGACGAAGATGTCCTGGGTGTCGTTGGTGTCGCCGGCGACGAGGTTGGTCGCACTCGAGGTGAACGCCACGTGGCGGCCATCGGTCGAGATCCCAGGCTCGTGCGCGCCTTGGTCCGCCCAGCCTTGGAGGCCCACCGAGACCAGCGTCGTCCGGCCGGTCACCAGATCGCGGAGGAAGACATCGGGGCTGTCGTTGGTGTCGCCGGGAAGCAGGTTCGAGGCGTAGGAGTTGAAGGCGACGAAGCGCCCGTCCGCCGAGATCGACCCCTGCCGGCTTTCGGCGTTGCCCTGGACGCCTCCCACGCCGACCGATACGAGCGTCGTACGGCCGGTCGCCGTGTCCCGGACGAAGACGTCCCGCTGACCGTTGGTGTCACCGGCCACCAGGTCGGACGCGTAGGAGGAGAAGACGACGAAGCGCCCGCCCGACGACACTCCCGGGCGACCGTCGAGGCCGGATGCACCGTCGCCGCCACCACCGTTCAGCCCGACCGACACGAGGCTGATGGGGTTGGCTCGCGCGTCGGCGCTCGCCGGGGCGGCGAGCGCACCTGCCGGTACTGCGGCGGCGAGGAGCGCGACGAGCGCGGTACGAATCGGTCTGCGGCTCTGAATGGGGTGGATGAGTTTCACGGTGACCTCCCTCAAGGACATCTGCTAGATGCACTCGGGAGGCGCAAAGTTATCCGGCAAGGGCCTGCGTGATCGCCAGGTTCGTCGTCGGGTCGGCGGTCGGGACAGCCGTCAGGCCGGCTGTGGGAACGACAACGGCCGGCAGGTCCACCACCGGTTCCGCGGCCGGGGCGCTGAGGTAGGTCTGCCAGCACCACGCCACGACCTCTTCGGCGTCGGGGCGGTCGTCCGGGCATTTCGCGAGCATGCGCATGAGATAGCGCCGGAATCCACCCTCGAGCCGGTCCGGTCGCGCCGGTACGCCCGCCAGGTGCTGCCGCAGTACGCCGGTGGGCGTGTCGGCGACGAACGGCGGATCACCGGTGAGCAGTTGGTACAGGACGCAGCCCAGCGAGTAGATGTCGGCGGGCGGCCCGACCGGTTCGGCCTTCGCCCGCTCGGGGGCCAGGTAGTAACTGGTGCCGAGGATTCCCCCGTCGCGGTCCGGATCGTCGGCCCTGTCGCTGAGAAAGCAGGCGATGCCGAAGTCGGCGACCTTGACCGTGCCGTCGCTGGTCATCAGCAGGTTGCTGGGCTTGATGTCGCGATGCACCACGCCCTGGTGGTGGGCCGCCGACAGACCTTCCGCCGCCTGGGCGATGACCCGGGCGGCGGTCGGCGGGCTGAAGGGGCCGGACTGCCGGAGCGCCGCCGCCAGGGTGTTCCCCACGACCAACTCCATCACCAGGTAGTAGCTGTCGTCGTACGGCCCGAAGTCGTGGACCCCGACGACGTGCGGGTTGTTGACCACCGCGGCAGCCTGGGCCTCGCGGTGAAACCGCTCCCCGGCCTCGGCGTCGGCATCGCTCTGCTTGAGCAGCTTGACTGCCACCGGCCGTGTGAGAACCTCGTCGGTCGCCCGCCAGACCTCGCCCATGCCGCCCCGGCCGATCACTGTCTCGAGCTGGTACCGATCCGCGATGAGCATCGCTACCTCCGGAGTCCGTTACCTGTCAGGTACCCCGAACGATGCGATGAGCAACAGCCTCGCGAGTTTCCGCCGCCGGGTGCCCGGCTGAGATCGAACTGTTCCGAACTCCACAAGAATCCGTGCTGTCAAAAGGCCGCCGCGCCACCTTCGGAATTCTGACCGGCCCGGGTCAGGCGGGCGCCCCAGTCGGCGGCCATCGTCGCGAGTTCGGGCGGCGTCAGCACGGTGAACTCCGCGCCGATGGAAGCGAGGGTGACGAGCGGCCCGTCGAGCGAGTCCGGCTCCATGCTCACCAGACAGCTCTTCGACGTGCGAGCTTGCACATCCGCCCACCGCCCGAAGCGGGCGCTGACGATCTCCGCGGTCGCTTCCACGATCACCTCGACGCGATGCCGACCGCCTGATGCGCTGCCCAGGACATTGGTGCGGACGAAGGCGGCGACGTCGTCGAAGGGCGGCGTACGCGACGCGAACGTCGTCCCGGCGCCCTCGGCGGTGATGATGCGATCGATCCGGAACGTCCGCCAGTCGCGACGGTCGAGGTCGTAGCCCACCAGATACCAGCGCCGGCCGAGCGGCACGAGTTGGAAGGGCTCGACCAACCGGGAGGTCTGCGTCCCGTCGATCGACCGGTAGCCGAACCGGACCCGTTCGGAGTCACGACGGGCCAGGGCCAGCGTCGCCAGTACTGCGTGGTCGACCGGCGCGACGGTATCGCTGCTCCACGGCGCCGGCGTGGTGGACGAGCGGACCGCGTCGAGTCGCGCCCGCAGCCGTCGGGGCATCACCTGGATGATCTTGGTCAGGGCCCGCAACGCGGCGTCGCCTCCGGTTCCGGTGGCGAGGTGGGACTGGATGGCCACCGCGAGTTCCATGGCCTCGTCGTCGTCGACCACCAGCGGTGGCAAGGCGGCACCGGGCGCGAGAGCGTAGCCGCCGTCGACCCCTGGATGCGCGTCAACCGGATACCCGAGCTCGCGCAGTCGATCGACGTCCCGGCGCAGTGTCCGCGGCGAAACCTCGAGCCGCCCGGCCAGCAACGGACCGGGCCAGTACCGGCGAGCCTGCAACAAGGACAGCAGCCGAAGAGTCCGAGAGCTCGTATTCGCCATCTCTCCACGATCGGGTTCATTGCGGTCAGGAAGTGACCGCGATCCTTCCTACGGTAGCCGTCATCACCTCGATGAAGGAGCAGAAGATGTCCATCACCACCACCACGCACCTGAACTTCCGTGGCGACGCCCGCGCGGCGCTCGAGTTCTACCGGACCGTCTTCGGCGGCGAGATCACCGTCGTCACCTATCAGGACGCCCACAACGTGCAGGACCCGATCGAGGCCGACCAGATCATGTGGGGCCAGGTCCAAGGCGACAACGGCATCCACGTGATGGCCTACGACGTGCCCGTGCGTACGCCGTACGAGCAGGGCGTGAACTCGGTGTTCGTGTCGATCCGCGGCACGGACGCCGAGGAGATCAGCACCTGTTGGAAGAAGTTGGCCGAGGGCGCGGACGTCATCCAGGACCTCGCGCCGGCTGGCTGGTCGCCGCTCTACGGCATGCTCAAGGACCGTTTCGGCGTGGTCTGGGTCCTCGACATAGCGGCTCAGTACTGACCGCGGCCATAACGGTTTGATCACTTTGGGTGATCCCGCGAACGCTCCGTGTCGTCAAGTGGGTACGGGCGGGGACCTGATCGTGGTCCGGAGATGTGCCACGCAGTGAGTGCTATGGCGAAGGCGATGCCATGGGTTCAGGGGTGGACGCGGCTGCCCTGCCTCTCGCCGTTCCACCGCGACTTCGACCCGCTGGCGATCCCGCGGATCAGGGCGACGTCGTACCAGGGTGGAACGCAGGCGCTGCTCAGCACCTCTTGGCTCGACCGGCTCGCCGACCACCCGGAAACCAGGTACGTCGCCGCCGGTGATCCCGCGCGCGTCACCGCCCCCCGTGCCCGCGCGGCAGACCTCGCCCCGCGGCTGCGATCCCACGGCTCGCTGGTACTGAGCAGACCTGCGGCCGGCCTCACTTCTCCGAGATCTCCTGCACCGTGTCGCCGGTGTCCTCGGCGGACGCCTCGCGGGCCACGTCGGCCTGCGCCAGCATCCCGACCAGTTCGTGGCCGTCGATGACCGGCAGCCGGCGGACCTGGTGCTCGCTCATGGTCCGGAGGGCCTCCTCGAGGCTGTCGTCGGCGCCGATCGTGACCGGCTTGCCCTGACCGAACTCGCCCGCGCGCGCGGTCGCCGGGTCGCCCCCCTCGGCCAGACAGCGGACCACGATGTCGCGGTCGGTCAGCACGCCCTTGAGCCGGTTGTCCTCACCGCAGATCGGCAACGCGCCGACATCCAGATCCCGCATCTTCCGGGCGGCATCGACGAGCGTCTCGTTCTCTCCGACGCACTCGGCACCCGGTGTCATCAGGTCACGTGCGGTCGCCATCGCACTCACCACTTTCCATGCTAGGGATTTGGCCGTCCGGTGCCCCGCGCGGCACGGCGGAAACAGACCCGGCAACTGCCGGGTGTACAGCGCTTGCCGCGGGGTACCGGCGCCGCTCCCCCAACGACAGGAGCGGTGATGTTTCGTCACACCAAGCGGCTGCAGTTCGAGGCCAGGCCGGAACGCCCGGACCCGTTGTACGCCCGGAAACTGCAGGAACTGATCGGCGGCGCGTACGGCGAGATGAGCGTGACCATGCAATATCTGTTCCAGGGCTGGAACTGCCGCGTCGAAGGCAAGTACAAGGACCTCCTGATGGACACCGCGACCGAGGAGATCGGTCACGTCGAGATGCTCGCCACGATGGTCGCGCGGCTGCTGGAGGGCGCGCCGGCCACGATGACCGCGGACGCGGTGAAGGACCCGGTGATGGCGGCGGTGCTCGGCGGCATGGATCCCCAGCAGGCGATCGTCGGCGGCGGTGGCGCGTTGCCCTCCGACAGCCAGGGCGTGCCGTGGAACGGCCGGTACATCGTGGCCAGCGGCAACCTACTGGCCGACTTCCGGGCCAACGCGGCGGCCGAGGCGCAAGGTCGGCTGCAGACCGCGCGCCTCTACAACATGACCGACGACCCCGGCGTGAAGGCGATGCTGCAGTTCAACCTGGCGCGCGACACCGTGCACCAGAAGCAGTGGCTGAAGGCGATCGAGGAGTTGGAGTCCGACGGGCTGGAGACGCCGATCGTCCCGAACGCCTTGTTCGACGAGGAGGACCAGGAGCACAACCACACCATCTGGCGGCTCTCGGACGGCACCGACGGCAAGAACGGCGGCTGGACCCAGGGCGACGATCCGCTGGAGTATCTGGAGGATCCGCAGCCGCTGGGCGGTCCGGGCACCGCGCCCGCGCCCGACCCGGCGTTGTACGGCACGTACAACCCGATCGCGGACGCCAAGGGAACCGTCAAGGGCAAGGCGCAGGCCGCCGTCAAGAAGGCCAAGGGCAAGTAGCGGTTTCCAAGAGTCCGGGCGGGGTACCCCGCGGCATGGACCGAAAACACGTCGTGGTGACCGGCGGGGCAGGTTTCGTCGGTAGTCATCTGTGCGAGCGTCTGCTGCAGGACGGCTACCGCGTGACCTGCCTGGACAACTTCCTCACCGGTACGCCGGACAACCTCGCGCACCTGCTCGACGATCCCGCGTTCAGCTGTCTCCGCACGGATCTGACCGAGTACGTGCACGTGCCGGGTGACGTGGACGTGATTCTGCACTTCGCCAGTCCGGCCTCACCGATCGACTATCTTCGGCTGCCGATCCAGACCCTGAAGGTCGGCGCCATCGGCACCTGGCACACCCTCGGCCTGGCCAAGGAGAAGGACGCCCGCTTCCTCCTGGCCAGTACGTCGGAGGTGTACGGCGACCCGCAGGTCCATCCCCAGCCGGAGTCCTACTGGGGACACGTGAACCCGGTCGGCCCGCGTGGTGTCTACGACGAGGCGAAGCGGTACGCCGAGGCGCTCACCACGGCCTATCGCAGCAGCGAGGGCGTCGACACGGCGATCGTCCGGATCTTCAATACCTACGGACCGCGGATGCGCCCCGACGACGGCCGCGCGATCCCGACCTTCATCCGGCAGGCCCTGGCCGGCGAACCGCTGACCGTGGCCGGCGACGGTAGCCAGACCCGCTCGGTCTGCTACGTCGACGACACCGTGACCGGCATCCTCGGTCTCGCGTTCAGCGACCACCCCGGACCGGTCAACATCGGCAATCCCGACGAGCGATCCGTACTGCGCATCGCCGAGGACGTGATCGCCGCGACCGGCTCCCGATCCACCATCGAGTTCGTCGACCGCCCGGTGGACGACCCCGGAGTACGGCGTCCTGACACGACGCTGGCCGAGCAGGTGCTCAGCTGGAAACCCCAGGTGGACTGGCAGGAAGGCCTGTCCACGACGGTCGACTGGTTCCGCACGCTAGCTGATTCCGAGCCGTGGCAAGGACCTCCGCGACAGTGATCCGCAGCAGCGCGGCATCTGGCTGATCCGCGTGTGGGTTCCCGGCGCCAACGCCGTGGTAGAGCACGGTATGCCGGTCAAGGTCGATCGTCGGCCCCCACCACCTCGGCGGCGTCGGACCGAACAGCGTCACCGATCTGGTCCCCACCGCGGTCGCCAGATGAGCGACCCCGGTGTCACCCGACAAGACCAAAGCCGCCGACGCAACGCGCGCAGCCAGCCCCTCCAGAGACAACCGCCCGCTGAGGTCTTCGGCCTCTCCCGCCAACTGCGCGCACAACTCCCGCTCAGACCCAGTCAGTACTACGTGCCGCCCGTCCGCAGCCAGTTCCCTGATCACCGAGCCCCAACGCGAAAGCGGCCACTGCCGAGCCACACTCGCAGCACCCGGATGAACCACCACCGCCCCGTCCGGCTCCGCAGAAACAGTCAACCGCAGATCATCGACGGAGCACTCCCCCACGAGACGGCACCACCGACCCACCTCATGCTCCTCAGCCCGCCACCTGCTCGTACTGCGATAGCCGGCCGCCGCGCAGTCGAAAGCAACCAGCCCGTCCGGTGATCCCGCCTTTAGAAGCAGGTGACTCTGCGGACCGCGCCCGTGCAGATTGACGGCCAGATGCCGGCCGAGGGATCGCCCAGGTGGCTCCCCGGACAACCCATCGGTCGGCACTACGCCGTCCACAAGCCCCAGCCCGCAAAGCCAACTGGACACGGGCTCTCTGCCGGCCAGCAGCAGCGGGCGATCGCAGTACTGGCGGCGGAGGCCACGCAACGCCGGTACTGCGGTCAGGGCATCGCCGAGACCGAGCGCGCGCAGGACCAGAACCGGGCGGGACACTACGGCCAGGACGGCTCGACCGACGGGCAGACCACCAGTTCGCGCACCTCCACGCCTGGCGGCTGGCCGAGCGCGTAGACGACGGCGTCCGCGACGTTGTCCGGTTCGTTCAGCATCGCGTCCGGGCCTGGCTTGTACTGCTCGGGCCGGCCGTCGAAGAAGGCCGTCTGCATGCCACCGGGAACGAGCATCGTGACCCCGACCCGTCCGGCCGTCTCCACCGCCAGTGCGCGGCTGAACCCGACCACCCCGAACTTCGAGGCGCAGTACGCCGTGGCGTCGCTGAGCGCGCGCAGTCCCAGCGTCGAGGCGACAGTGACGATGCGGCCATGGCTTCGCTCCAACCGCGGTACGGCGGCCCGCGCGATCGCGGCGGTGCCGATCAGGTTGACGTTGATCACTCTCACCCAGTCGGCCAGTTCCACGTCCTCGATCCGGCCGCAGGCGTCCACGCCCGCAGCCGTGACGACCCCGGTCAGTGGGCCGATGAGCTCCTCGGCCCGGGCCAGGGCGGTCTCCGCGGCGGCCGGATCGGACAGGTCGGCCTCGACCCAGCCGATGTCGTCGGCCGGCTTCTGCCGATCGATGGCGACCGCCGTACCGCCTCGTTTCTGTACTGCGCGGACGACAGCGGCGCCAAGTCCGCTAGATCCGCCGGTGACCGCGACTCGGTCCAGGCTCATCGGGTGCTTCCTTCCTCGAGAATTGCGGTGGTCGAACGGCCGGGCAGGTACGGGACCAGCACGACCCGGCCGCCCCAGCCGTTCACGATCGGTGTCTCGGGCATCATCTCGGCGGTGTAGTCGCCGCCTTTCGCCCAGATGTCGGGTCGCAACTGATCGAGCGACACGCACGGGTCGTCGCCGTCGAAGACGACGACCGCGTCGACGCAGCGCAGCGACCGCAGTACTCGGCAGCGGTCGGCTTGGGAATTCACGGGCCGGGCCGGGCCTTTCAGCCGCCGCACGCTGTCGTCGGAGTTCACCAGCACGACCAGGGCGTCACCCAGCCGGCGGGCGGCTTCGAGGCTGGCGATGTGACCGGCGTGCAGGACGTCGAAACACCCACCGGTCGCGACCACGGTCCCGCCCGCCGCGTGAACTCGGCGGATGAGGGTGGCGGCATCGAGTTGCGGCGCCGCGCCGTTGCCGCGCACGGCCGGCCGCACCCCGCCGGCGGCCAGCCAGTCCGCGGTGTCCCGGACCGCGGTCTCGATCGCGTCGCTGGCCGTGGCCCCTGATCCGAGCTGAGCTGCGACCGTGCCGGCGAAGCGATCGCCCGCTCCGCAGGTGTCGCCATTGGACTCGAAGGGCGCCGGCATGAACTGCACCGGCCCTCCCCCGGTGGCGGCGAAGACGCCGTTGCCGCCGTCGGTGACCGCCACGCCCCAGGCCTGCCAACGCTCACACAGCTCGGCGGCCAGACGGTCGGGCCGATCCGGTCCCTGGGTGCCGAACTGCACGGCTTCGGCCTTGTTCGGCGTCACCAAGGTCAGCCCGGGGACCGGTTCGGCGCCTCGGGGATGCGGATCCCAGACCATCGGCCGCTGCGAGGTCCAGCGCCGCAGTACCGCGTACACCTCGGGATGGCTGACCACTCCGCCGGCGTAGTCCGAAACCAGCACCACGTCGGCAGCATCCAGAGCGTCCTCCAGCGCCGGGATGTCGCAACTCCCGGAGCCGTCGATGGAGGCCTCGATGTCCATCCGCAGCAAGGAGTGCCCCGCACTGCGCACCCTGGTCTTGCAGCGGGTGGCCGACGACGTCAGCACCGCGATGACCGGCAACTGCTCGTCGAGCAAGGCGGTCAGCCGCTTGCCGGCGTCGTCGTCCGCCAGGGCCGTCACCAACGTGACCTCGACACCGCGGCGGGCCAGCAGCGTGGCGGCCAGCCCGGCTCCCCCGGCGCGTTCGGTCACCTCCCCGACCTCGACCACGGGCGCCGGCGCGTCGGGCGTCACCCGCCGTACTACTCCCTCGATGTCCCGATCGAGCAGAACGTCCCCGATCACCAGCACTCGTACGGTCACCAGGCCACCTCTTCCACCTCGGCTGCCCAGCTGGCCGAGGGCAGATAGCGCTCGACCGCGGAACACAGGGCGTGGACGGCGACCAGTTGCGCCTCCTGTACCGCGGTCGGCGCGGCCGACTCGATCACGAGAGCCCGATCGGCCAGCTCAGTCAGCGGATTGGGGCCCGGGCCGGTCATCGCCCACACCTGGATCCCGCGCTCCTTGGCGGTGGTCGCGGCGGCCAGCAGGTTGGGGCTGCGCCCACTCGTCGACAACAGCACCAGCACGTCGCCGGAGCGGCCGTGCGCCCGGACCTGGCGGGCGAAGATGCCGTCGGGACCGTAGTCGTTGCAGATCGCCGTCAGACTCGAGGTCTCCGCGTGCAGGGCGATAGCCGGTAGCGGCCCGCGCTCCATTTCGAACCGGCCGACCAGTTCCGCCGTCAGGTGCTGCGCCTCGGCCGCGCTTCCACCGTTGCCTGCAGCAAGCAATTTGCCGCCGGCCGCGAACCCGGTACTGAGCTGTTGTCCCCAGCCGTCGATCAGCGCGGCCTGCTGGTCCAGGCTTGCGAGCGCGATCCGGAGGTGACCGAGGTGCTCTGCCAGCGTGCCGAACCGGGCCATCAGCGCACCCTCCCCGCGGCGACCGGCGCGGTGATCCGCCGGTAGACCTCCTCGGTCGCGGCAGCCACCTTGGGCCAGGTGTACTTCTCCGCCACCCGCGCCGCTCCTGCTTCGCCGAGCCGCCGTCGCTCGACCGGATCGGCCAGCAACCGTCGCAGTACTGCGGCCAGCCGGTCCGGGTCCTTCGCCGGTACGTGGACACCCGTGACACCGTCGACCACCGTGTCCAGCAGTCCGCCCACCGCGGACGCGACCACCGGTCGACCACAGGCCATCGCCTCCAGCGGCACGATCCCGAACGGCTCGTACCACGGTGTGCAGGCGACCACGTCGGCCGAGCGCAGCAAGCCCGGTACCTCGTCGCGGGTCACCGCACCGATCAGCCGGACGCGATCCGTGATGTCCAGCCGCTCCGCCTCCGCGCGCAGCCGTCGCACCTCAGGATCGTCGTCGAAGGCATCGACCGGTCCGCCGGCCACCACCAGTTGCGCACCGGGGACCTGGGCCACCGCGGCGATGACGGTGTCCACGCCCTTGCGCTCGACCAGTCGGCCCAGCGAGAGGATCCGCCCGCCCTGGCCGTGCCACCAGCGGTCGTCGGTCGCGGTACCGGGGAACTGGTCGACGCCACAGGGCACGACGTGAAGTGACCCCGGTCGCGCGCCCATGGCCAGCAGTTCCGCGACCTCGGTGGTGGCCGTCGCGATCACCGCGTCGGCCGTACAGGCCAGCCGGCTCTCGATCGCCAACCGCTCCGCGGGGCTGGTGTCCTGGTCGCGCTGGTGCCGGCGCTTCACCACGCCCAGTGCGTGAAACGTCTGGGCGAACGCGAAGCCGGCCACCTTCCGCGCCTGCTCGCAAGCGACTCCCGACATCCAGAAGTGCGCATGGACGACGTCCGGGCGATCGACCGACCAGCGCGTCCCCAGCCATTGCCCGAACTCCGGCATGTGCGGCAGCAGGTCGTCCTTGGGAAGCTGTTCCGGCGGCCCGGCCGGCACGTGGACCACCTCCACCCCCGGTCCGAGTCTGACCCGCTCGGCGATCCCGGGGTCGTCGCGTCGGGTGTAGACGTCGACCTCGTGACCACGCGCGGCGAGCGCGAGGGCCAGCGCCGCGACGTGGACGTTCTGCCCACCCGCGTCGGCCCCACCGAGCACGGCCAGTGGGCTGGCGTGCTCGGACACCATGGCGATCTTCATCGGCATATCTCCTTCAGCAATCGATCCCAGTCATCCAGGAACCGGCCCAGCCCGAACTGCCGTACTGCGTGCGCGCGGGCGGCCAGTCCGGTCTCGCGGGCTTCGTGTGGATCGGCACGCCAACGCCTGGCCGTCTCGACCAGTCGCTCCGGGCTCGCACTGACCACGCCCGCGCCGGCCGGCACCGCCTCGTACGCGGCAGTCGCGCCGACGACCAGTACCGGCAGGCCCAAGGTCATCGCCTCGATCAGCGACAGACCGAGGCTCGTCCAGCGATAGGGATGCAGGTACGCGAAGTGCCTGCCCATCCGCTCGTGCAACTCGCCCTGCGTCAGATCGTCGACCAGGTCCAGCCCGGAGGTGATCCGAGTGGCCAGCTGATCGGTGCCCATCCCGTACAGGCTGACCGGCACCTGGCCGGCGATCGTCGCCACCAGATCGGTGCCCGCCACCCGCCACCGGCGGACCGGTTCGTTCACCGACACGACGAGCGAGTCGCGATCGCCGACGTAGCGGTAGCCGTAGTCGGGGACGCCGTGCTCGATCACCACGGCCGGCGCGATGCCGTTGTCCCACATGGTGCGGTTGAACTCGGTGACGTGCACGACCGGGATGTCGGCGCGGGCCGACAGCGGATGCTGCCACTCCGCGACGTCTCCCCGAGGCGTGTTGTGCTCGACGTACACAGCCGGTACGCCGCGGCGCCCGAGCGCCCGGCCCGTCCATCGCTGGAACAGCTCCAGCTCCGCCGGACGTTGCAGGACCGCGACGTCGAAGTCGGCTGTCTGGAGCTGGTCGGGGGTGAGTTCCCGGACGCTGTCCGGCCACTGGTAGGTCTGGGCGCGGCCTTTGCCGTCCGGGCCGCGGTCAGGCAGCACCGGAACGTAGTACTCGTGTGGTCCCTGGACGAAAGAGGTCATCCAGGCGGCGTGGACGTGCCAGGCAAGGATCCTCATCACGTCACCTCCTCGATCAACTTGCGGACGGCGATGACCACCTCGTCCGGTGAGATCCCGTTCAGGCAGGGGTGACCCGGCACCGGGCACTCACGGGCTCTGGTGCCGCGACACTCGGCCTGCTGATCGCCCAGCAGGACGAAGGGCACACCCCAGGGAGCCCAGTCGTCGGCCGACACCACCGGAGCGAACAGCGAGACCACCGGCGTACGGACCGCGGCCGCCAGATGGGCAGGTCCGGTGTTGCCCACCACCACGCACGACGCGGCCCGGAGCAGCGCCGCCAGCCGGCGGTAGTCCGTCTGCCCACCCAGGTCGATTCCCTTGCTTCCAGCAACTATTGCGGTCAGGTCGCGCTCCTGCGCGGATCCGGTCACCACGACGCGGTGACCGTCTCCGGTCAGTGCTTCCACGATGCGTGCGAGTTGTTGTGGTCCGGCCGCCCGCGCGGCCACTGAGGCGCCGGGGTGCACGACGACGAACGGCTCGTCCGGCAGCCGATCGATCGGTGCCTGCTTGACCACCAGCCGACCGTCGTCGCCGGCGGGCAACTCGTAGCCGGCTGCCCGCACCAGCGAGAGCGCCCTGCTGACCTCGTGACCAGGCTCCGGGTGGTGGCGCAGATCGAGCAACGACCCGGGGTAGTCCACCGAGCTCGCGGCCACGTACTTGATCCCGGCCATGCGCAGCAGCAGCGCCATCGGCAGCGGACTCTGGTGGTACGACGTCAGCACGAAGGCGGCACCCAGGTGAGCCAGCGACAGTACGTCGATCAGTGTGTTCACGCTGCGTCGATCCACCGGCGGCGGCTCGAAGCCGGTCCACGGGCAGTCCCAGACCAGGACGTCGTGCACGCCGGGCAGCAACCGCGCGGCCTGTTCGCCGGACGGCGCCACCAGCAGGACGACTCGATCGGTGGCGGCGACCGCCCGGATCGCCGGGCCGGCCAGCAGGACGTCACCGTCGTTGTCCAGCCGGGTGATGAGCACGGTCCGCATCAACGTCTCCCCGGCAACTCGGCGAGCACGTACTCCACCGCCGTGGTCAGGTCGGGTGCCGTCATCGGTGCGGCGAGCACTTCCTCGGTCCTGGTCCGCCGGTTGGGGACCAGGACAGAGCGAGCACCGGCGGCCTGCGCGGCCTCGACATCGGCTCCGATGTCACCGATCACCAGCACCTGACCGGGCGGCACCCCCAGTTCCGCCGCCGCGGCCAGGACCAGACCCGCGGCCGGTTTGCGGCAGGCACAGCCTTCATCGGGCGCGTGCGGGCAAACCTGCCAGGTGTTGAACGGCCCCAGCAGTTCGTCGATCCGCCGGTTGACCCCCGCGACCTGCTCGGCCGTCAACAGGCCTCGGCCGATACCCGACTGGTTGGTGACCACGCCGAGTTGCAGACCCGCGGTACGAAGACGTTCGACCGCTTGGCGGGCTTGGGGGAACAGTTCGACGCGATCGGGATCGCCGTTGTAGGGGACGTCGCGCACCAGGGTTCCGTCCCGGTCGAAGAGGACGGCTCGCAGCGGTGGCGGCCAGGGCGTACTGCCTCGGTGCCGCCAGGTCCCCTTCGCGCGATGCCAGACGGCGACGAACGGCAGTACGGGCGAGGTCAGGATCATGCGCGCGATCTCGTTGACCGTGCGGGGACCGGGCTCGAGCCGGCGGCGGATGAAGTCGGTGGTCAAGGCCAGCCAGGCGAGCGCACCGAGGCGACGGAATCCGGCCGGGATCGACAACGCGGCGAGCACCGTCGCGAGGTGCCACTTGAACCGGCCGGGCGGGCACTCGGCGTACCGGCGCCAGTGCCTGCCGTAGATCGCCCGCAGCAATGCGTCGTCAGCGTTTCCTCGCTGCACCCGGACGCTGACCCAGAAGTTCTCCGGCCGGACCGGATGAATGATGGAGCGCCGACCACGCGCGAGCTTCCAGCCGCGGCCACGCACCCGGAGAGCGAGTTCGGCATCTTCGCGATACGCCCGCGGAAATCTCTCGTCGAAGCCGTCGACCTCTTCCAGCGCTTCGCGCCGGTAGGCCATGTCCGCGGTAGCCCACTTGGCGTTCTCCAGCCCTGCGGTGCTCCGCTCCCAGTCAGTGAGCGGCCGTCCAGCGGGCTTCGGTACGACGATGCTGCCCTGCACGCCCGCTGTCAGCTCATCCGCCGCTTGGAGATCGCGCACGAGGTCGTCCGACCAGGTGTCGGGCAGCCGCACGTCGTCGTCGAGGAAGGCGATCCACTCGGTGGCTGAGCTACGCCAACCGAGGTTCCGCGCTGCCGCCGGGCCCCGGCCACCGCTTCGCAGTACGGAGGCTTCGACCTGCAGCGGCTCCGCCGGCCGACGGCGGTCGTCGACTACATAGACGGCCTGCGGGGGCCAGGCTTGGCGCGAAAGGTCAGCGAGTAGGTCGGTCAGGCAAGGCCTGCCGACGGTCGGAATGACGACGGACCAGGTCGTCATCGGAACGTCCCGGCCCGTCTGATGACGTGCGGCCCCAGCACCAGGAGATCCACCGGCGTGGAGCCGAACAGTTCCAGCGCGTCAGCAGGGCTGTCCACCATCGGGCGACCGGCGGTGTTGAGACTGGTGTTCACCAGTACGGGCAGGCCGGTACGTCGCTCGAACTCCTCGAGCAGGTTCGCGAGCAACGGTTCGTCGGCCCGGTCGACCGTCTGGATCCGCGCCGTGCCGTCGACATGGACGACGGCGGGAATCCGCTCCCGCCAGGCCGACGCCACGTCGTGGACGAACAGCATGTACGGACTGGGCAACGGTCCGTCGAAGATGTCCGCCGCCCGCTCCGCCAGAACCAGCGGCGCGACCGGCCGGAACTGCTCGCGGCCCTTGATGTCGTTGAGCCGCTCGAGATTCTCCCGGCGGCCGGGATGAGCCAGCAGCGAGCGGTGTCCCAGCGCTCGCGGGCCGTACTCCGACCGGCCCTGGTACCAGGCGATGATCTGGTCGTCCGCCAAAGCCTGACCGACCACCGCTGCCAGGTCCGGTGGCGTCTCGAATGGCAGCGCCGCCTGCTGCAGACGTTGGGCGATCTGGTCGTCGGTCCACTCACGGCCGAGCGCGGCCGTCTGCATGGCCAGCGGACGACCCGCGGTCGCGCTGAGGTGAAGCGCCGCGCCCAACGACGTACCGGCATCTCCTGCGGCGGGCTGAACCCAGACGTGGTCGTACGGACCATGCCGCGCGATCACTGAGTTGGCCACACAGTTCAGGGCTGTGCCACCGGCCATGGTCAACGCCTTGGCACCCGTCTGGTCGTGCAGCCAGGACGCCAGTTCCAGCAGCACCTCTTCAAGCCGGCGCTGCACGCTGCAGGCCAGGTCTGCCTGGTCGTCGTTGAGGTCGGCTCCGCTGGATCCCTTGGGGGCATAGGCATTCCAGTCGATCGGCTCCGTGACGAAGCCACCGTCACCCGTCGTACGCACCAGCTCACGGAAGTCGGCCAGATGCCGCGGCTTGCCGTACGAAGCGAGCGCCATCACCTTGTACTCGTCGCTCGATCGCAGGAAGCCCAGGTGCTCGGTCAGATCCTCGTAGAGCAGTCCGAGCGAGTGCGGCAGGTCCTGCGCCGCGAGCACCTCCAGCCGCGGCCCGTCGTACCGACCGGCCAGATGCGAAGCCCGCTCACCCCGGCCGTCCAGCACCAGGCAAGCACTCTCCTCGTACGGCGCCGCGAGGCCGGCCGACGCCGCATGGGCGACATGGTGCGGGACGAATTTCACCTTGTCCGGGTCCAGCCCCGGCAGGGCGGCGGCCAGGAAGCGAGGCGCGCGCCGGGCATAGTCGACCCGGGTCTGGTCACCGGGATCGGTCACACCCAGTCCGCCGAGGTCCACACAGAGCGCCGGGTCGAACGAGTAGCCGACCAGGTCGATCTCGTCCGGCCGTAGTCCTGCCTCGCTCAGGCACCAGCGCATCGCCTGCTCGGGCAACTCCCAGGCCGACCACGGCACCGGCCGTTTGCCGTGCTTGCGCCGGCTGAACCGTTCCTCCTCCGCTGCCGCGACGATCCGGCCGTCGACGACCAGCGCGGCGGACGGGTCGTGGAAGATCGCGTTGACGCCGAGGACCCGCATCGTGCCTCACCCCTTCCTGGTGGAACTGGAGGCGCGGAGGTACCCCGACGAAGCGCTCGTACACGTGGCGTAGCGCTGCTTTTCTTTTCGGCGCCAGGGAGTAGCGCCTCTCCGTCCGCGCGGTGAAACAAGTTCTGTCGATTTCGCGTGTGCACCCGCGGAACGTGGGTACGTGGGGCAGGTCCGGTCGTGGCCCAAACCCCTGCCATGCCGACCGGTTCTCGCGAGCAGGACTTCCCATGATCAGTGAGGGATCGCTTTCGCGCGTAGTCAACGAGGCGGGCAACAGCAGGGACCGGCAGGCCGCGGAGGTCGAGCGGCTGCTGCGGCTGGCGGCCTGCGAGCAGGATCGGCGCAGAGCCGCACTTCTCGAAGAGGCGATACTGGCCGGAGTCCCGACGGCACGGGCGGTTGCCTCGCGCTACCACCGGCGCGGAGTGGACTCCGACGACCTGTTCCAGGTCGCGTACGTCGGGCTGGTCAAGGCCGCCAACGGCTACCGGCCGGGCCCGGACACCGACTTCCGCTCGTACGGGATCCCCACCATCCAAGGGGAGATCCGCCGCCACTTTCGCGACCGGGCGTGGATGGTCCGGCCACCGCGGCGGATCCAGGATCTGCAGGCCGCGATCAACACCGCCGAGGGAGAACTGGCGGCCACCCTGCACCGCTGGCCGACCTTCCAGGACCTGGCCGACCATCTCGGGGTGACACTGGAACAGATCATCGAGGCGCAGCGGGCGCAGGGCTGCTTTCAGCCCGCCTCGCTCGACGCGCGACTCAGTGGTGCACCCTCGCTGTCACTGGCCACGTTGATCCCGGACCCGAACGACACCTACCAACTCGTCGACCACGTCGAGGCGCTGCGTCCGGTGGTGGCCGACCTGCCGGCCCGGGACCGGCTCATCCTGCGCAGACGCTTCGTCGACCACCGCACCCAGGCCGAGATCGGGGCCGAGATCGGCGTGAGCCAGATGCAGGTGTCGCGGCTGCTGCGCAACATCATGCTGGTGATGAGAGCGGCGCTCACCGGCTAACGGACACGGCTCGACACAAGTCGAGCGGCGTCCTTAATCTGAAAGCGGGTTCGGAAGGCAGCCTGCGCTTGACCGCCGTGGGGGGTGAGTTGTGGACTGCCATCACTACGACCCGACAGGCCGCGCGATCGGCCAACGATTCCAGTGGCTGGTCGGGACCGGGCCCGGTCTGCGGGTTCGCTTCGACTTCTGTCCCGAGTTGCTGGTCGGCGCGTTGTCGGGCCGGCTCGGCGCGCCGTCGACCTGCCATCTTCGCGGCGCCGTCCGGCAGGCACTGTCCAACCGGCCCGAGCGCCTGGTGATCGACACCGGCGGACTGGTCGGCTGCGATCGGGACGGTGTCACCGCCCTGCTCGGATCTCTGCGGGAGGCGACCTCCGACGCGGTCCCCGTCGCCGTGTCCAGCCCGGCCTCGGACTTTCGACGGCTCCTCGACGAGTTGGCGCTGCGGCAGGACCTCACGATCCGCACCTTCACCTCGCTCGACGAGGCGGTCGCCGACTCGCTGGCCGCCCCCGGAGCACCGGCGCCGAACCACGACATCCTGCTCGGCCAGGTGCGCAACCTGCACCGCGCTCTGCTGACCAGGGCGGCGATCGAACAGGCGAAGGGCATCCTGATGGCGGTTTACGGCCTCGACCCGGACGCGGCGTTCGCCCTGCTGGTCTGGCACGCGCGCAACGCCCGTGTACCGGTCCGCGACCTGGCCAGCCGTTTCGTCAGCGCCGCCCGGCAACTACCGCTCACCTCGATGACACCACTGGAGACCGACACGCTCCTGGCCGATCTCGCCGGCCGCCGACAGTCGAGCTGATACCGCTTACCAAGTGGGTACCGCGCCTGCTGGTCAGGGGCGGCGCTTGGTCTCCTTGAGGCGAGCCTCTTCCGCGCGGACCTCGGCCTGGATGGCGCGCTCGCGCTCCAGCCACTCGGGGTCCTCCGCCCTCAGGGCCTCGATCTCCTCGGTGGTGAGAGGCTCGGTGATTCCCCCGCGGGCGAGACCGCTGATGGAGACGCCCAGGCGGGCCGCCACGACGGGTCGGGGGTGCGGTCCGGTACGGCGTAGTTCCTGGAGCCACTCGGGCGGGTCGGACTGCAGCGTGTTCAGTTCGTCGCGGGTGACGACGCCCTCCTGGAACTCGGCCGGAGTGGCTTCGAGGTACACGCCCAGCTTCTTCGCCGCTGTCGCGGGCTTCATCGTCTGGGGGGATTTCTGCGACGTCATGACCGCAAGGGTATCCATCGGTCGCGCCGCCGCTGATCACGCCCGGTAATCTGGCTCGGGTGACCGGCTCGGACGTACCTCCCGCAACCTTCCGGCTCGGGTACGTCCCGGGGGTGACGCCGACCAAGTGGGTGCGGCTCTGGAAGGAGCGGTTGCCCCGGGTGACGCTCGACCTGATCCAGGTGACCGCCGCCGAGGCCGCCGCCCTGGTGCGTGACGGACAAGCCGACGCCGCCCTGCTCCGGCTCCCGATCGACCGCACGGGCCTGCACGCCATCCCCCTGTACTCCGAAACGACAGTGGTCGTGGTCCCCAAGGACCACGTCGTGACGGCGGTGGAAGAGGCGACGCTGGAAGACCTCGCCGACGAACTGATGCTGCACCCACTGGACGACACACTCGACTGGCAGGGTCCGCCCGGACGAGTGATCGACGAGCGCCCCGCCACCACGGCCAACGCCATCGAACTTGTCGCGGCGGGCACCGGGCTGCTCGTAGTACCGCAGTCGCTTGCCCGGTTGCATCACCGCAAGGACCTCACCTACCGGCCGCTCGTGGACGCTCCGGAATCTGCCGTGTCGTTGTCCTGGCCGGAGGACGAGACGACCGAGTTGATGGAGCAGTTCATCGGGATCGTCCGCGGCCGGACCGTGAACAGCACCCGCGGCCCCGCCGTCGCCAAGCCGGCCCCCAAGAAGCGCCAGCAGACTTCCACCCCGCCCAAACCCAAAGCCGGCAACAAACGCGGCAAACCCCGCCGAAGGTCCTAGTGTCCCGTCAAGCTATCTCGCTTACGGGACACTAGCGCACCAGGTGTTCGGCGATCCGCAGCGATCCCGCGAGCACTGTCAGTACCGGGTTCACTCCCCCGTTGGTCACGTGCACGGACGCATCGGCGATCCGGACGTTGTCGTGCCCCCACACCCGGCCGTACGGGTCGGTCACCGATCGCGCCGGATCCTCGCCCATCCGGCAGGTCCCCGCCTGGTGCTGCCCGCCGCTCGCTTCCCCCGTACTGGGTACGCCACCGACCGCGGTCCGCACGGCGCCGGCCTCGACCAACCACTGCCTCGCCTTGTCGCTCAGGTAGGCCTGAGCCCGGACGTCCTCCGGGTGGATCGACCCGCTGAGCCTCGCGACCGGATTGCCGAACCGATCTTTCACGCCCGGGTCGACCCGCACTCTGGACGCGGCCGACGACACCTCCTGGATCGGGCCGACCACCCGCAGCATCCGCCGTGCCTCACGCCGCATCGCCTGCTTTCCGGCAGCCCCGGCCACCGGGATGAGCCCCGCGTCAGTCAGATAGTCGTAGGTCGCGGCCGGAGTAGGGACGAACTCGTTGGCCAGCATTCCGCCGCCGACGATCCCGTCGTTGCCGTGCCGGAAGTCGCAGGTCGCGACCGATACGCCGGGGCCGACCAGGTCGACCACATCCTCGTCGAACAACCCGACAGCGCCTGCGTAGACGTGCGCCTGCAGGTAGCGCCCGACCTGGTCCTGGTTGTTGCCGAGCCCGCCCGGTTCACGATCGTGAGCGCTGTTCAGCAGCAGCCGAGGAGTCTCCGTGGCACCGGCCGCGACCACCACCTCCGCGCAGTCGATGGTGCGTCGCCAGATCTGCCCATCGTCGCCCACGGCAACGAATGCCACACCGACGACCCGACCCGCGCCGTTCGTGACGAGCCGCTCCGCCGTCGTCTCGGTGACCAGGGAGCATCGACCTGTGGCGAGCGCAGCCGGGAGTGCGGTGTTGTGCGTTCCAGATTTCGCCTCCACCGGACAAGCGAACCCGACGCACTGTCCACACCGCACACAACCCGCTCGACCCTGGTAGTCCACGGAGTTGATCAGCAACGGTACGTCGAGCGTCCCCCAGCCGAGGCGATCCGCCGCAGCCGCCAGCAAGTGCGCGGACCTGGGCCGCGGCAGAGGTGGCATCGGCAGCGAACGCGGCTCGTGCCATGGATCCACCCCACCTCCGCTGACCCCGAACCGTTGCTCGGCCAGGGCGTAGTACGGCTCCAGGTCGTCGTAGGTGATCGGCCAGTCCGCGAGCCCGCTGCCCTCCGGTACGCCGTACGTGCTGGCCATCGCGAAGTCCCGCGGTACGAAACGCCACGCCTGCGCGCCGTACACCCGGGTGCCGCCGCCGACCGTGAACGCGTTGTTGCTCCAGCCACCATCACTCGGCAGCACCACCCGTGCTTCGCCGTCGACCACCGAGACCCGCGGCCGACCATGAAAGTCCGGGTCGGTCACGGCCGGCAGCCCGGACCACGAGCGTGGGTTCCGCAGGTGATCGTGCGTCAGCGCTGCCGTGGTGGGATAGCGCCCGGTCTCCACCACCAGCACCGACCGCCCCGACTCGGCCACCACCTGCGCGGCCGCTCCTCCACCCGCGCCCGAGCCGATGACCACACAGTCGTAGCGACCTGCCAACGCCGACCGCGGCGTGATGGGCAACTCGGTCTGCACCGCCCGCCAACTCCCGGCCACGCCGGATTGCCAGCCGACCATCGTCCAAGCGGGCGGTTGGTTGCCATAGGCATCGGGAATGTGGCCGTCACCGGCATAGAAGCCCTGCGCCAGCAACCGGACGAGCCAAGCACCATCGACATCGGCGAGCACCGCCTCGAGCTCAGGCTCAGGTCCGGCCACCGCCAACGCCCGCGCCACCCGCGGCCACCACTCGGGCCGGTCCTTGGTGATCACCCGCTCGACGAACGCAACCGCCCCGGCATCCGCAGCCGAAGGCCACTCGTCCCTCGGAACAACCACCTCCGCCAGCCGACCGAGCACGACCCGCTCCTGCGCGGTCAGCGAACTGGTGTCCTGCTGTTCCACGATTCGGTCCCTTCGCTGCGACACCGCCGGCCGGTCGGACGGACTGTCGATGGTTGCCTCTACGATTCGGCTGGTGACCACCTTCCACGAGCTTGATTCTTTCGAACACCTCGACACGTCGGCACTGCCGCCCCGGCAGCAGCGGATTCTGGTCACGATCCGGGACTGGGTGATCAAGCACGGGTATGCGCCGAGCAGCCGGCAGATCGGTGACGCCGTCGGGTTGCGGTCGGCCTCGTCGGTGTCTAAGCACCTGGCGAGTCTGGAGGACAAGGGCTTCCTGAACCGCGGTGCCACCGTCTCCCGGCCGATCGACGTACGGCTGTTCCTGCAGGACGCCTCGGCGCCGCGGCCGGCCTCCGACTCCGTCACCGTGCCGGTGGTCGGCGACATCGCCGCCGGAACGCCGATCTCCGCGATCGAGCACGTCGACGACACGCTCCAACTCCCCCGCGACCTGACCGGCCGCGGCACTGTCTTCGCGCTGCGCGTCCGGGGTGACTCGATGATCGACGCCGCCATCTGCGACGGCGACCTCGTCATCGTCCGGCAGCAGTCCGAGGCCCACTCCGGGCAGATCGTCGCCGCCATGATCGACGAGGAAGCGACCGTCAAGGTCTACCGCCGCCGCAACGGCCACACCTACCTCGAGCCCCGCAACCCGGCGTACGAGGTGATCGACGGCGACAACGCCGTCGTCCTCGGCATCGTCGTCTCGGTCCTGCGCAACGTCTGAGCTTCAGCCGAGGACGCCGCTGATCGTCGCCATGACAGGTATGGACAGGAAGGTGCTGAGGAGGACTGCACTGCGGGCCAGGCGGCGTCCAGTTCGGTAGTGCACGGCGTAGACGTAGACGTTCTGGGCCGTGGGCAGGGCTGCCAGCAAGGTCGGGCCGAGGAGGGCTGTGCCGTGGAGGTCCAGCAGCCACCGGCCCACGCAGTACGCGACGACTGGCTGGACCAGAGTCTTGAGGGTGACCGCCAGCGCGACGTCCGGGCCTGGGCCGAGGGTCACTGTGTTGCGGGTGCCGCTCAGGCTCAGGCCGTAGGCGATCAGGGCGACCGGGACCGCGGCGGCGGCCACCAGTTCGATCGGTCGCAGCATCAGGGTCGGCAGGTCGACATCGATCGCCGCGACCAGGAGACCGAGCAAGGACGCGATCGTGAGCGGATTGCGCAGCGGCCGGGTCAGCACGCTGCGAAGTGAAGTCCGGCGGCCGGACCCCTTCCGATCCCCATCCAGTACTGCGAACGCCACCGGCGCCATCACCACCAACTGGAACAGCACGATCGGCGCCACCAGCGCCCCGTCGCCGAGCACGTAGACGGCGACCGGGATGCCGAGATTGCCGGCGTTCACGTACGACGCCGCGAGCACCCCGATCGTGGCCCGGGCCCGATCCCGCCGCCAGATCAGTACCGCGACCGCGAGATAGAGCAACTGGACCACGAACACGCTGGCCAGGTTCGTCAGCAGCACCGGCGAGAAGATCGCGCCGAGATCCGCCCGCGCCACCGTCGTGAACAGCAGCGCCGGCGTCGCCACGAAGAACGCCAGCCGGGACAGGACCAGTTCGTCCTCGGCCCGCAGTACCTTCCAGAGCCCGACCAGGTAGCCCAGCAGCGCGACCGAGATCAAGGTGACGAAGGCACCGACGACCGACGACATCAGCCCGGCCTCAGCAACTCGTCGATCGCGTCATCGCCCCGATCCTAGGAACCCGCGAACTGATCCGGTTCAGTGCGTCCCGGATGCCGGGATCAGCGCGCGTCGAGAAAGACCTGGCGGCGAAGCTCCCGATGCCTGCGTTCCGGCTCGGTGGAGGGCTGACCGAGAGACTCGCCCAGCGCCTGAGCAGCCTCGGAGTACCGGCCCTCGCGCGCCAGCAACTCAGCCCGTACTGCGTACCACCGCGCGCTCGGCTCCAACTCCTCCAGCAGCGCGAGCCCAGTCGCGGCGCCGCTTGCCTCAGCGGTCGCGACGGCCCGGGCCAACCTGGCGGCCTCGCTCGGCGCGATCGAGATGAGCAGGTCGTACAGCCGCACGATCTCCGCCCAGTCCGTGGCCTGATAGCTGGGAGCGCGAGCGTGCTCGGCGGCGATGGCAGCCTGGAGTTGGTAGCTGTCAGCCTGCCGGCCGGACCTGAGCAGGGACTCGTTCAGGAGCGAGATCCCGCGCTCGATCGCCGCCGCGTCCCACTGGCTTCGGTCCTGCACGTCGAGCGTGATGACGTCACCTTGATCGTCGAGCCGGGCAGACCGGCGGGCCTCGGTGAGGATCAGCAGAGCCAGTACTGCGGTAGGCGACGGCTGGTCCGGCAGCAATTCGTGCAGCAACTCCGCCAGCCGGATCCCCTCGGCACACGCGTCGACGTCGTACGCGGCGGTGCCGTCGACCGGCGCATGACCGGCCGTGTAGAGGCTGTGGATCACTCCGCACACCGCGGGCAACCGGTCGGCCAGGTCCTCCTGCGCAGGCACCTGGTACGGGATCTTCGCGGCGGCGATCTTCTGCCGAGCCCTCGTCAGCCGCTTCGCGGTAGCGGCCTCGGTCGTCAGCAACACGGCCCCGATCTGTGCGGGCGACAGCCCACACAACGTCCGCAGAGCCAGAGCCACCCGGGTTGGGGGCGACAGAGCCGGATGGCAACAGGTGAAGATCAGCCGCAGCAGGTCGTCCTGCACCACCTCTTCGGTCGGCAGGTCAGACCTCGTGAGCTCCACCATCCGCTGCCCGTCCTGCTCCTTGTCCGGCCGGACCCGCTCGCGCCGGATGATGTCGATCGCCTTCCTGCGCGCGGTCACCGTCAGCCAGGCCCGCGGCTCGGGCGGCACCCCGGTGACCGGCCACGCCCCGAGCGCGGCCAGCGACGCCTCCTGGACCGCGTCCTCCGCGAGTTGCACGTCGCCGAGGGTCCGGATCAAGGTGGCCAGAATGCGCGCCCCCTCGACCCGGACGGTCTCGGCGACCGCGTCGTGCTCAGGCCTCACAGCTACCGCGCGATGATGACCGGCCGTACTTCGACCGCCCCGCCGCCGGGCCAGGCCGCGGGGATGTCCGCCGCGATCTTCACCGCTTCGTCCAGATTGGCGGCCTCGATCAGGTAGTACCCGGTCAGCGCCTCCTTGGTCTCGGCGTACGGCCCGTCGGTGGTGACCACCTCGCCACCGCGGGCCCCCTCGACCCGGACCACGGTCGCCGTACTGGTCGGGTGCAGCAACGCGCTCGCCTTGATCTTGCTGTCGTGATCGACGGCGAACTGCCGGTACTTCGTCAGCTCGTCGGCCTGCTCAGGCGCCCACCAGTTCACGTCCGCCGTGTAGGTCATCGCAAGGTACTGCGGCATTCGGATCTCCCCATCTCGTTCCCGTGGGCCCAGGTCGGCCCTTCAAGGATGGAACGAACCATCAGCGGAGAAAAGGACATCCGCGCCGATCAGAGCCCGAAGTCGCGGCCGAGGTGATGCCGAGGGGGTCAGTGCGGGAATCGTCGCCGTCGGTGAAGTACGAGAGCCGCAGCCAGGACGATGGCCGCCGCTCCCCCGACCAGCCAGACGATGTCGCCGGAGCGCTCCTGCCACGAGCCAGTAGCCGGGTCGGGTGCGGTGAAGACGGTCAGCGTCGCACTCCCCTTCGTCGCCGTCGTCGCGACATACCAAAGCGACGCGACCTCACCCGACTTGCCGGCGACGAACGCAGGATTCAACGCATAAACCGCCACAGCATCCTGCTGCACCACGACCGCCGCCTGGGTCGCCTGGTTGTTCGGGCAGGTGGCGTTCAGCGCGTTGCCGAAGGCCATGTTGCAGAACTGGTTCTGCGGGTAGCTGTAGCCGTAGTACGCCGCGATGCTGTTGCCGGTCGCGGCCCAGCACCAGTTCGGCCTCTGCTGGTCCTGGCCGGTGATGCTCAGCGTCACTGTCGTTGAGGAGATCGTCATCAGCGCGGACCGCAGCATGACGTCCAAGCGGGTGATCCAGACCCTGGTCGCGGTCAAGGAAGCGGACCGCCAGATCGTCGTGCACCAGAGAGAGCCCGGCTGCGACGTCACGCTGATCGTTCCGCGCGGCATCACCGGCTGCCGGACCGGCCGGGTGGCCCGCGATCCCGACGCGGGCGCGGTCCTGGGCGAACTGCTCCTGGACCGCACCCTCGCCGTCGGCGACACCGCCGTCGTCCACTACGAGATCGCCGACCGCAGCGGCCTGCCGGCGACGCAGTACTACCGCTTCCACGAGTGGCCGGGCACCCACCACGTCCTCGAGGTCCAGTTCCCGCGCGAGGCGATCCCGGTCCGCATCGCCGAGTTCCGCCGGCCGCACTCGAGCGCGCCCGACTCACTCCACCGCGACCTGACCCCGACCCACGACGGGCGAGTCCACGTCCTCACCCCCAGCACCGACCGCGGCATCATCGGCATCACCTGGGAGTGGGACTGATCAGAACCCCGGGAAGACCCGTCGCAGGTTGTCCAGGGTCAGCGTCTCGCTCGTGAACTCGACCGAGGCAGGCGTGAACTCCGCAGCGTGCCGCCCGGTGACCAGCCGTACGACGTACTCGGCCGGCGCCGTCAGGGTGCCGTCGGCCGACTCCGGCACCTCGGTCAGGTGCACCTTGTCGTCGATGACCAGGCCGAACGCGCGCTCCGGTTCGACGGTGTGCACGGCGATCCGGGCCGCGCCGTCCAACTGGTCCGCCTTGCCCACCCAGCCGAGCAACCGGCCGATGCCGTCGAGCAGCGTCCCGGTCGGCTCCGGCGCGAGCACCGCCGAGGAGTCAAAGGCGACCCGCACGTCCCAGCTGTGCAGGGTGAGCTCGCTCAGCCGCATCTCGGCGGCGGCGGCCACTTCGACCGGCTTAGGCAGGTAGCCGAAGTCGATCCTCAACTCCTGCCGCTGACGGTCATCCAGACCCTCGTACCGCTGCACTAGCTTCTCGTTGGCGGTCAGGAAGCCCGCCGCCTGCTCGCCCGGCGACATCGCGTTCCACCGGTCCCAGGTCGCCTGGTTGAACTCGCCACCCGGCACGCCCGTACCGGCGAGCGCGCCCTCCAGCGTCGCCAGGTTGATCTCGGCGCCACTGCCCAGGTGACTCAGCACCTGCGCGACCGTCCACTCCGCGGCGGCGGACCCCCGGGCGAGATCCTCCGGCCGGAACCTCGCCACGACGGTGTCGAGGTCGTCGTGCCCGGCGCGGAGCATCTCGATGATCTGGTCGGCCTGCTTGGTCATGAAGTCTCCTGCGCTGTCGGCGAGTGAATCCTCAACAATCAGCAACGCAGCAGCCCGATTACTTCCCGCCGCCGGTCAGAGCCGGATGGATTTCTTGTTCATGAACTCCTCGATGCCGGCCGCACCCAGTTCGCGGCCCATGCCGGAGCGCTTGATGCCGCCGAACGGGAGGTCGGCCTGGGAGCCGCCGGCGCTGTTGAGGTAGACCATGCCGGACTCGATCTGGCGGGCCACCCGGGCGTTGCGTTCGGGGTCGGTGCCGAAGACGCTGGCGCCGAGGCCGAACGGGGAGTCGTTCGCGATCGCGATCGCCTCCTCCTCGGTCTCGGCCTTGAAGACGATCACGACCGGGCCGAAGATCTCCTCGTAGTACGCGTCCATCTCGGGCGTGACGTCGGTGAGGACGGTGGCTTCGAGGTAGGCGCCGGGCTCGATGCGGTTGCCACCGGTCCGCAGTACTGCGCCCTGCCGGACCGCGCGCTCGACCTGTTCGGCGACCTCGTCAGCGGCCGCGATCGAGGCGAGCGGCGGCAGTTTCGTCTCCGGGTCGGCGGGATCGCCGGGCAGGTAGAAGTCGGCGACGCGCTTGGTCAGCCCGACGACGAAGTCGTCGTAGAGGTCGGCCAGCACGATCATCCGCTTCGGCGCGTTGCAGGACTGGCCGCAGTTGCGCATCCGGGCGGTGGCGGTGGCCTTGACGGTCTCCTCCAGGTCGTCGGTGTCGAGCACGATCAGCGGGTCGGAGCCGCCCAGTTCGAGCACCGTCTTCTTCAGGTTCCGGCCGGCCTCGGCGGCCACCGAGATGCCGGCCTGCTCGCTGCCGGTCAGCGACACCCCCTGGATCCGCGGGTCGGCCAGGATCGCGGGGATCTGGGACGAGGACGCGAACGTGTTCACGTACACGTCGTCCGGGACGCCGGCGTCACGCAGTACGGACTCGATCGCCGCGGCCGAGCGCGGGCAGATCGAGGCGTGCTTGAGCAGGATCGTGTTGCCCAGCACCAGGTTCGGCGCGACGAAGCGGGCCACCTGGTAGCAGGGGAAGTTCCACGGCATGATGCCGAGCAGCGGACCGATCGGGCCCTTGGTGATGACCGCCTCGCCGCCCTTGATCGCCATCGGCTCGTCGGCCAGCAGTTGCGGCCCGTTGGCGGCGTAGTAGGTGAAGATGTCGACCACGATGCCGACCTCTCCGCGGCCCTCGTTGATCCGCTTGCCCATCTCCAGGGTCATGATCGCGGCGAGCTCGTCGGCCCGCTCGGCGAACAGTTCGGCGGCCCGCTTCACGATCGCCGCCCGGTCCTCCACGGACCGCCGCCGCCAGGCGCCGTACCCGCTGTGCACCCGCGCGATCGCGGCCTGGACCTCCTCGTCGGTCGAGTTGGGGATCTCTTCGATCAGCTCGCCCGTCGCCGGGTTGGTGACTGCGTACATGGGGAACGAGCCCTCCGTTCTCTCTACGACAGTGCATGAGGGCGCTAAGATTAGCGCCCTCAGCACATACTGTATACAGTCTGCCGGAAATTCTCCTTCCTGTCTCAGTCCACGAGCACGAGCGGGTTCAGCGGGCGGTACAGCGTCTCCCCCGACTCGTCGTCGACGATCGCGGCCCGGACCTCGTCCGGCTCATAACGCAGCCGCGGTACTGCGAAGACGGCGGTCGCCGGGCGGTCCCCGTACGAGGCGGTGTAACTGACGAAGCGCCACTCCCCCTCATCCCAGTGGTCGCGGATGTCCGATCGAAGGAACGGGTTCAGCGCTTGATAGGCGGTACTACGGAGTAGTTGCTGCTGCGTGGCCGCCAGCGGTACTTCGAACGCCGCCGTGTCCGCGAGTGGATGGGTGAGGCGGACCCGGAGCCGACGCAGCGGAATCAGCCAGTACCGATCCAGCTCGGCCGACAATCCGACGAACAGCATCGCCTCTGCGACCACCACTACCCCACCCAGCCAAGGTTGCACGGACCACCAGCCGGCATCAGCGGTCAACGCCAGCACTGAAGCCGCCAGCAACAACCCACCGCGAGCAAGCGACCGCCATCGGACCGGCGTCGCCGCGGAACCCATGCAGCCACACGACGACTCGGGAACGACGAGCCGGGCATAGACGAGATAGCCCACGAAGCCGGCCGAGAGCGCGACCGCTGCCAGAGCTTCCACTGTCCAGACCGGTGGCAACAACAACAGAACCGCGATGCCCAGCTCGAAACCACCGACGGCGCGGAACGCCGCTCCGGCGTGCCGCTCGCCGACCAGCTTCGACAAGGCCGTACGCCGCGCGCGTGCGTCGACGTCCGGCCCTCGCAACTTCCCGTACGACGACCACGCCAGCAGCGCGCCGATCACCAGCGGCTGCACGGCCGCGAGTTGTCCGGCCATCAGGCGGCCGCGTAGATCGTCGCGACGTCGACCTCGTTCGTGTCCGGCCGCCACGCACCGATGATCTGAGCGTGCTTGCCGACCTTCAGCATCGACATGTCCGAGATCGCCGGTGTCCCGTTGTAGACCGCGGCACTGGTCCCCGGCACGACGTGACCGACGACCCGCTGGCCGTTGTGGTCGAGGTAGAGCACGTTCTTGCCGATCGCGGCGATGTGGACCTTCAGGTTCACGATGTTCACCCATACCGACTCGGCGGCCAGCACCCCGGCCATCAGGACGCCCCGCGCGTACAGGCCATCGCCGACCTGCACCTGGTCGAGCGTCGTCGGTCGCAACTTCCAGACGCTGGTCCCGCCGGTGAGTTGGATGCGATGCAGGCGACCGTCCGAGCCGGCCGCCGTCACCAGGCTGTCGGTGCGGCTGACGACGCGGCCTTCCGCGAAGTTGGGGTCGGGCTGGCCCGGCTCCGGCATCTGCGAGCGCGCGGCGAAGGCGGTCTCCGGCGCCAGCGAACCCATCGCGGTCGCGCCGACCAGGGTGGCGGTGGTGCCCAGCACGGCACCGGTGAGCAGCGTGCGGCGGCCAATGGTCTCAGTCATCTCGGTCACTCCCCTCAACCCACGTTGACCGTGCACGGAATGAGCCCGGCGTTCAGGCTGCCGATGGCGCTGAAGGCCGCGGGCGTCAGATCGATGATCCGGTTGGACGCGCAGGTCCCGCCGCAGCAGGCCCGTTCACCGCAGAACAGGTCCGTCTGCGGGCCGCAGTCCGCGATCGACGTGACCACCCGGGCGCCGTTGCACAGGTTGGTGGTCGAGTGCCGGAACCCGCAGGTACGCCGCGACATCGCGGTCACCCCGCACCGGTCCGGCCTGGTGATCGAGTAGCACGCGTCCGACGTGTTCGGCCACGCGTGCTGGAAGTTCCCCGAATGACAGGTGCCACAGGCACCGGTCCCCGCGCTACCGCAGGGCCCCCACGAATTACCGCAACAGAACCACGAAACCTCGCCGTTCACTCCAGCCATGACAGTTCCTCCTAGGTCTTGGGGCGGATCGACCCATGTCCTTTCAGTTGTACTCTCGCTCCGTGATATATGCACCACCCTGAGTCAACTTCGGGAAGTTTCTAACCCCTGGATCCGGTGGAAAGTTCGCGACGGGCAGGGGAAAACCGTCGCTTCGCGGCTGACCTGCAGGGCATGCTGTGCAACACGAAGCCCGTCCGTCGTCGATCGGATACCGCCCGTGCCCGACCTTCGTAAGTCCCCCGTTGCCCTGCGGCTGGCCGCAGTACTGACCACAGCCGCCGTCGTCGGAGTCGCCCTCGCAGCCCCGGCCCCCACCACCGCCGCCGCCGATCCCGCACCGGCCGCCGCCAAGCCGGACCCGGCCAACCCCTGGCAGTTCGACCACTGGCCGAAGCAGCAGCCGTGGCAGGAGTCCCCGCTCGCCGCCACCCGTCTTGCCCAGCCAGGTTTCGGTGCCCCTCTCGATCCGCAGAACTGGGAGAACCCGGACCACATGACGTGGGCCGACTACAAGAAGCCGCCCGGCACGAACTGGGCCGACCCCAGCAAGAAGGGCTCGGTCCGGACGTTCAAGGGCGCGCTCGTGCTGGTCGACTACCCGAACCAGCCGTTCGTCGTCACCCAGCCGAAGGGCTCCTCGCCGTTCGGCAACCCCAGCGCCGAAGCCAGCGGAGTACCGCGGGCGCAGGTCGACGAGTTCTACCGCGACTTCCTCAACACGCCCAACACCCTGAACCGCGGTCACACGCTGCACGAGTACTGGATGGAGGACTCCGGCGGCCGGTACGGCGTCGAACTCACCTCGTTCGGCGCCTACCAACTGCCGGGCAAGTCGCACGAGTACGCGATGGAGTTCCAGGGCGCCCCCGCCTGCCCGGCCGGCGACACCTGCGACAAGGACCTCCGCACCGACGCCCGGGCCGCCTGGGTCGCCGACGTGGGCGAGGCGGTCCCGGCCGGGTTCGACTTCATCTACTACCTCAGCGCCGGCCAGGACGAGTCGTCCACCTGGCAGGAGTTCGGGATGATGAAGTTCCCGACCAAGGAGGACGTCACCGACGACTTCGGCCCGCCGGACCCGCTGCTGCCGAACTGGTCGAACACCCGGTACGTCGAGTGGACCTCCTGGGCCGCCGGCTCGACCCTGTGGCCGAACGCGGGTGGCGGCTCCACCACCCAGGCCGAGAGCTCCGGCATGGCCGTCTTCGCGCACGAACTGAGCCACGTGCTCGGGATCGGCGACAACTACAACAACCCGTACGGCGTACCGCCGCGCCGGGCGTACAGCGGGATCTGGGAGATGCTCAGCCGCGGCACGTTCAACGGCCCGGGCGGCCCGCACAGCCGGTGGATGATCCCGGCCACGGGTGGCGCGTCGATGGGCGCGCAACACATGCTCCGCAACAAGATCAAGCTCGAGATGGTCGACGAGCAGAACGTACTGCGGCTGAACCGCGAGGCCCTGGCCCAGTCCGGTGTGGTGGTCGCCGACGTCACCGCGCGGGCGATCCAGCCGGGCGCGAAGGGGCTGTCGGGCATCAACATCGCCTTCGGCACCGGCGACCTGTCCACCGGCGCCTGCAACGCCACCACCGACCCGCTCTGCGACGGCGGCAACTACAACAACTACACGGCCGAGGTGGTCGACCGGGTCGGCACCGACTCGTTCACCCCTGACTCCGGCGTCCTGCTGGCCAAGACCAAGAACCAGGACCGGGCACCGTTCGAGTGGGTCATCGACGCGAACCCGCAGGACATCAACATGACCGACTACGTGCTGCCCGACGGCACCGAGGTCCCGATCACCATCGGGGACTACCGGCAACTGTCGGACGCCCTGTTCCACGCCGGGACCAACTCCGGCAGCGAGTACGAGTACGTCGACCAGGCGAACCGGTTGCACTTCTACGTCACGAACCTGCGGCGCAACGCCAAGGGCGAACTGTCCTACACCGTGGCGGTCCGCTCCCTCGACGGCGCCGGCCCACAGAAGCGCGGCGTACGGGTCCTGCCGACGGTCGGCCTGCCCGGTCGTGACGGGGTCAGCACCTGCGCCTTCCCGTTGACCAACACCGGCAAGTCCGCTCCCGCGCAGGGCGAGCACCCCGAGGACGTCACGCAGTACCTGAACGGCGACGTCTACCGGCTGACCACCACGATCTCCGGCAAGGGCTGGTCCGTCGCACTCCCGAACGCCCTCGCCACCGCCGAGGCCGGCTCCACCATCAAGGTCCCGGTCCAGGCCAAGCACACCACCCAGTCGTCACCCATCGCCAAGATCACCCTCACCGCCGTGTCCGAAAGCGATCCCACCAAGAAGTCCACCACGACCTGCGTAGCAGTCGCGAAGTAGTCCTCGATGGCGGCAGCCGCGAAACCGGCTGCCGCCTTCGGGGTTCTCCGGACTCAGGACCTCAGACCTCAGGACCTCAGGACCTCAGGCTTCGGCGAGGGTTGCCGTGGCCGTGTGGCCGGCGGTCGTCGTCCGCTGGAGGAAGTCGACGAGGAGTTGCAGGTCGGCTTCCGAATAGTCGGCCAGGAGTTCGTCCATCTTCGTGTTCATGCCGGAGTAGAGGTGGAAGACCTCGGCGTTACGGTCGCGGAGGGCTCGGACCGTGACGGCGCGGCGGTCGGCGGCTTCGGGGTCGCGTTCGCGGGTGATCCAGCCACCGCGTTGCAGCCGGTCGAGGACGCCGGTCATGGTGGCCGGATGCAGGCCCGCCCGCCTGGCCAGGGCGCTCGGACTCATCGGGCCGTGCCGGGTGATCAACTCCAGGCAGTCCAGATCGACGTCCTTCAGGTCCAGTTGCGCGCCGACCTGGTGGTTGAGCAACGACAACTGATTGCTCAGTTCCCGCAGTGAGTCCTTGATCTCGCCCGCGAGCCGCCGCCTGCGCCGCGCCCCGTCGTGGGAAGGACTCATCGATCCGCTCCTCAGGTTGTACGAGTTCCGTACAACACCCTACTCAGTAGGCGATTCCGAGGGCATGACCGACGGTGGCCGACCGGTCGAGCACGGCCAGCATCAGATGGGCGGTGTCCTCCCGCGACACCGACAGCCCGCGCGGGAGGTTGGCGTCCGCGGCCGTTCGATAGACCCCCGTCACCGGCTTGCTCACCAACTTCGGCGGCCGCACCACGGTCCAGTCGAGGCCCGACCGCGACAGTTCGTCCTCCATCAAGGCCAGGTCCGCGTACGTCTCCTTCAGCAGCCAGCCGAAGAACGGGTACACGAACCGCCGGTTGAGCAGGATGTCCCCCGGCGGCACGGGCCCCACCGGCGCGGCGCTGACGCCGACGAATCGGCGTACCCCGGCCTCCTTCATCGCGGCCACGATCGCCCGCGTCGAGGTGGAGGTGACGGGCCCGTCCTTTCGCCCTCGCGGCCCCACGCCGGACAGCACCGCCTCGACTCCATCGACGGCCGGCAGCAACTCCGCCGGATCTGACAGTCCGGTCACCCGCACCACTTCCAGCGCCGGATGCACCACCTCGAACCGCGACGACTCGCGCACCACCGCCGTCACCTTGTGCCCCACCTCCAGCGCCTGCCCAACCGCGGCCGCCCCGATCCTTCCGGTCGCACCGAACACCGTGATCCGCATCTGACTCCCGCCTCTTCCCACATCGATCGATTTAATATCGAAACCGTATCATATGAATCTCATACAACTTCAGGCCAAGGATCAGCCCCGAACCACTCCCTCAGCGTGAAGTCAGCCCCGCGCGACCAGGGCGAGTTCGGCGACGGACCACGCTTCCGCGACGCCGGACGCCTCGCTCAGGTAGGCGGCGACCTGTTCGCCGTCCCACCCGTGCGCCTCCCGCAGCCCCGCCGCGATCCAGCGAACGTAGGCCGCTGTCGGTGCCGCGAGGTCGAGGTCCGCGACCTCGCCGTGCGTCACGGTGAACATCGGGATGCCGTCCTCGGAGCCGAGGCGGGCGATCGTCTCGTACCGGCCGGGTCCCATCGCGTGGATCAGGTCGACGTCGGGCAGCAGGCCGGCCAGGTCGCGGGCGAACTCGCCGCCGGGCTCGCGTCGCATCTCCTGGGCGGCGATGTCGCCCAGTTGCTCGGCCGTCACCAGATACGCCCGGCACGCGACCCGCCCGGCCGCCTTCGTGTCGTAGAAGGCCATCCCGCCGCCCCACACCCTCGACTCTCCGGCGAACACCAGCCCACCCGGTACTTCGAGACTCGCGACCCGCTCGGGTTCGCGCGGATCGCGGCATCCCGGATAGTCCCGCATCCCGCCGGCCGGTCGACCGCCCGACAGGTAACAACGGAACCGGTCAAGCGCGAGGTTGGAGCCGTAGGCGACGTACCAGACTTGCTGCATCGGACCTCTCAGGCCGGGATGAACAGCGCGGTCACCGGGTCGTACCGGCCGTCGACCGCATACACCGCCCCCCGCCCAGTCCAAGTCTCCGCCTCATCCCAGGCGCTAGCAATTGCTCAGGGCCGACTTCAACGAGGTTTGCAATATCGCACTTAACAGCTCGAAATCTCCCGCTGGCAGACACCAACGTTCATCTTCATTCTGCTGAACGTTTCAGCTAGCCTGCCCGGGACGCAGTGCTGGTGCTGAACACTTCCCCCGTCCCGCCCACGAGGAGATCCAGTCATGCCAGAGCTCAACCGTCGCCGCTTTCTGCAGCTAGCCGGCGGCACCGCGGCCTTCGCGGCCATGTCCAGCAGTATCGAGCAGGCCGCCGCCATCCCGGCGAACCGGCGGCTCGGCAGCATCGAGGATGTCGAGCACATCGTCGTGCTGATGCAGGAGAACCGTTCCTTCGACCACTACTTCGGCGCCCTCAAGGGGGTTCGCGGGTTCGGTGATCCGCGGCCGGTCACGCTGCCGAGCGGGAAGCCGGTGTTCCACCAGCCGAACGGCACGAAGGACGTGCTGCCGTTCCACCCGGACGCCGACGACCTCGGCATGCAGTTCCTGCAGGGCCTCGCGCACAGCTGGCCGGACGGCCAGGCCGCGATCAACAAGGGCAAGTACGACCGTTGGGTGCCGGCCAAGACCGCGACCACGATGGCGTACCTGACCCGCGAGGACATCCCGTTCCACTACGCGCTCGCGGACAAGTTCACCGTCTGCGACGCGTACCACTGCTCGTTCATCGGCGCGACCGACCCGAACCGCTACTACATGTGGACGGGCTACACGGGCAACGACGGTACGGGCGGTGGTCCGGTGCTCGGCAACGACGAACTCGGCTACGGCTGGACCACGTACCCCGAGCGGCTCGAGCAGGCTGGGGTGTCCTGGAAGATCTACCAGGACATCGGCGACGGTCTCGACGCCAACGGCAGCTGGGGTTGGATCGAGGACGCGTACCGCGGCAACTATGGCGACAACTCACTGCTGTACTTCAACCAGTACCGCAACGCCTCCCCCGGTAACCCGCTCTACGACAAGGCCCGCACCGGCACGAACGCGAAGGCCGGCGACGGTTTGTTCGACCACCTCCGCGCGGACGTCAAGAACGGCAATCTCCCGCAGATCTCCTGGATCGCGGCCCCCGAGGCGTTCACCGAGCACTCGAACTTCCCGTCGAACTACGGCGCCTGGTACATCTCGCAGGTTCTCGACGCGTTGACGTCCGACCCGGAGGTCTGGAGCAAGACCGCGCTCTTCATCACCTACGACGAGAACGACGGCTTCTTCGACCATGTGGTACCGCCGTACCCGCCGGCGTCGGCGGCGCAGGGCCTGTCCACGACCGACGTCGTCCCTGACCTCTTCGCGGGCAACTCTCGGTACGTCGCCGGTCCGTACGGCCTCGGCCCGCGAGTCCCGATGATCGTGGTGTCGCCCTGGAGCACCGGCGGGTACAACTGCTCGGAGGTGTTCGACCACACCTCGATCATCCAGTTCATGGAGCGCCGCTTCGGCGTGCACGAGCCGAACATCTCGCCGTGGCGCCGGGCGATCTGTGGCGACCTGACGTCCGCGTTCGACTTCAGCGCCGAAGGCAGGCAGCCCGGACAGCTCCCCGACACCTCGGCCTACGAGCCGCCGGACCACGACCGGCACCCGGACTACCGGCCGACACCGCCTGCTGTCGGCAGCATGCCGGGCCAGGAGCGCGGCTCCCGGCGTACGAGGCCGTTGCCCTACGCACCGTACGTCGACGGGGCCGTGGCCGGCGGCAAGTACCAGCTCACGTTTGCCTCAGGCAACGAAGCGGGCGCGCAGTTCCTGGTCACCGCCGCCAACCGCACCGACGGCCCGTGGACCTACACGACCGAGGCCGGCAAGACCATCGCCGACACCTGGAACACGGTGTACTCCGGCGGTACCACCGACCTGACCGTGCACGGCCCGAACGGCTTCCTCCGCACCTTCAAGAGCAAGCCGGACACCGGACTCGAGGTCACCGCCCGCCACAACAGCAGCACCGGCGATCTGGACTTCACCCTGACGAACTCCAGCAGCAAGGACGTCGCCTTCAGCCTGACCAACTCCTACGACGGGCGCCCCCAGCGGATCAGGATCCGCCGGGGCACCAGCGCGCAGTACAAGCTGAACGTCCATCACAGCAAGCAGTGGTACGACGTGACGGTGGTCGCCGACACCGACACCGCCTTCCTCAGAAGGTTCGCCGGCCACGTCGAGACGGGCGAGGCCGGAGTCAGCGACCCCGCCATCATCACGGAAGGTTGATCCTGCTGGCCGGACTCAGATGATCGGCGTGACCTCCTGGCTGTCCGACGGTGGGAGTGACTCCTCGTCGTCGACCTTGATCCGGGTGGTCCAGCGGTTGTCCGGGTCCGGCTGAGGGATGGAGTCGAGCAGCAGTCGGGTGTAGGGGTGGGACGGGGTGTGCATCACCGACGTGACCGGGCCGCGTTCGACGATGACGCCCTTGTTGATCACCATCACCTGTCCACCGAGGTAGTAGACGGTGGACAGGTCGTGGGTGATGAACAGCGTCGTCATGCCGTGGTCGCGCTGGAAGTCCAGCAGGATGTCGAGGAACATCTTGCGGATCTGGGCGTCCAGCATCGAGACCGGCTCGTCGGCGATGACGAAAGCGGGCCGGAGCATGTGGATGCGGGCCAGCATGATCCGTTGCCGCTGGCCACCGGACAGTTGGTGCGGGTACCGGCCGAGCACCCGGCCGGGATCGAGGCTGACCGCTTGCAGGGACTCCTCGATCATGGCGAGCCCCTGCTCGCGGGTCGTGGCCAGGTCGAACTTCTTCACGGCTTTCCAGAGCACCCGATCGACCCGGTAGAACGGGTTGAAGATCGAGTACGGGTCCTGGAAGACCGGCTGCACGTTGCGCCGGTACTCGTCGTGCTCGGCGCGGGACAGCTTGAAGATGTCCTTGCCGCCGTACGTCACCGTGCCCGCGGTCGGCTTCTGCAGACCGAGCACGTTCCGGGCGATGGTGCTCTTGCCGCTGCCGCTCTGGCCGACCAGGCTCACCACCTGCGGCGGCTCGGCGTCGAGCCGGAAGCTCGCGTCCTCGACCGCGGTGAGGTAGCCGCTGGGCGTGCCGCGGGCGTGGAACCGTTGCTGGACGCCCCGCAGTTCGATCACCTTGCCGGCCGTCATGACGCTCTCCTTCCGAGCCGCGGAATCGACTCGATCAGCTGCCGTGAATAGGGATGCCGGGGATCCTTGAAGACCTGGTGGACGTCGCCCACCTCGACCAGCCGGCCCTCGTACATCACCGCCACCCGGTCCACCAGTTGCGCGTGCACGCCCATGTCGTGCGAGATCACCATCAAGGTGACGCCGAAGTCGCGGCGCAGGTCGGCGAGGCTCTGCAGGATCACCCGCTGGATGGTGACGTCCAGCGCGGTGGTCGGCTCGTCGGCGATCACCAGGTCGGGTTCGAGCGCGACACAGATCGCCATCAGCACCCGCTGCTTCATCCCCCCGGACAACTCGTGCGGGTACATCCGGGCCACCCGGCGCTCCAGCCCGACCTGCGCGAGCAACCGCTCGATCAGCTCGGAGAGCGCTTCCTTGCGTTCCGGCGCGTGCTCCAGGATGACGTCGCGGAACTGGTCCCCGACCCGCATCACCGGGTTGAGCGAGCTCTGCGATCCCTGTGGCAGATAGGAGAGCGCGCTCCAGCGCAGTACGCGGAGGTCCTCGCCCTGGACCTTGAGCAGATCGACTGGCGATCTGCCTTTGGGGTGGAAAATCGCGGACCCGCCGGTCACCTTGCCCGGCGGTTTGAGCAGCCGCAGCAGCGCGACGGCGAGAGTGCTCTTGCCACTGCCGGACTCCCCCGCGATGCCGAGGATCTCGCCCCGCCGGACGGACAGGTCGACCGACTGCACCGCGCGGACGTCGCCGCGGTTGGTCGAGTACGTGACGTCGAGGCCGGACACCTCGAGAACGGTCTCCTCACTCACCGGCCACTCCTCTCAGCCGTGGGTTGTAGACCTCTTCCAACCCGATGTTGATCATGTTGAGCGCCGCGAACAGCAGCGTCAGCAACACGATCGGGACGACGAACATCGGCCACGCGCCCAACGTCAGCGCGCCCGTGTTGATCGCGTTGAAGATGATCTGGCCGAGATCGATCACGCCGCCCGGGCCGAGACCGATCACCTCAAGGCCGACCAGGCCGAAGATCGCGCCGAGCGCCGACGATGCGAACCCGACGCCGATGAACGGCAGCAGGTTCGGCAGCAGTTCGGTGCCGATGATCTCCAGGTCCCGGGACTTGCTCACCCGGGCCAGGTCGACGTACGGGCGGGACCGCAGGCTGAGCACCTGCGAGCGGATCGTCTTGGCCGCGAACGGCCAGCTGAAGATCGAGATCATCACCCCGACCTGGAACAGGCTGACGTTCTTGGCGTACGCCGAGAGCGCGATCAGCAGCGGGAAGGTCGGGATCACCAGCAGGACCCCGGTGAAGGTGGACAGCACGCCGTCCACCCAGCCGCCCTTGTAGCCGGCCACGAACGCGACGATCACGCCGACCACGGTCGAGATCACCCCGGCGATCGCGCCGATCTGCAGCGACACCGACATCGCGCTGACCACCATCGCCAGCACGTCCCGGCCGAACTGGTCCGTGCCGAGCACGTGGTCGGGCGACGGCACCAGCCACTTCTCGTAGGCGGCCATCTCGAGCGGATCGGTGTCGCCGCCGATCGAGGACACGATCAGCGGACTGAAGATCGCCACCAGCACCATCACCGCCAGGATCACCAGCCCGGTGGCGAGCCGCTTGCTGTTGCGGACAGTACGCAGTACCGCGTTGAGAACTCTCATCGTCATCACTTCCAGTACTTGACCCGTGGGTCAAGCAGAGGCAGGAGGAGGTCCAGCAGCAGGACGGCCGTCAGCACCGAGAAGATGGCCATGTCGGTCACCCCGATGATGGTGTTGAAGTCCAGTTGCTGGATCGCGGTGACCAGCGTCGTGCCGAGGCCGGGATAGTTGAACAACTGCTCCACCAGGACGTTGCCGTTGAAGATGAAGCCGAGCGAGATGCCGAACGCGGTCACCTGCGGCAGGTAGCAGTTGCGCAGCGCGTACCGGGTCAGGATCCGCCACGGCTTGAGGCCCTTCGCCTCGGCGTACACCAGGTAGTCCTCGCCGAGCACCGGGACCATCAGCATCCGGGTGGACAGGATCCAGCCGAACGTCCCGATCAGCACGATCGACAGCGCGGGCAGCAGTCCGTACTTCAGCACGCTGCCGATGAAGTCGAGGCTCAACCCCGGACTGATCCGGGAGTCGTACGCCGATCTGGCCGGCAGCATCCCGAGCGAGTAGGCGAAGACGTAGACCAGGATCAGCGCGACGAAGAAGAACGGCACGTGCGACAGCGCGATGGACAGGTTGGTCGCGATCGCCGAGCCGATCTTGCCGCGCCGCCAGCCGGCGATCGCGCCGATGATGATGCCGAAGATCCAGGCCAGTACGGCCGAGACGCCGAGCAGACCGATGGTCCACGGCAACGACCGCAGGATCACGTCCTGGGCGGGCGTCGGGTAGCTGATCAGCGACGGCCCGAGATCACCGTGCAGGACCAGATTCTCCATGTACTTCAGGTACTGGGCGAAGATGTTGCCGTCGAGGCCGAACTCGGCCCGGTACCGGGCGATGATCTCGGTGCTCGCCTGCTGGTTGTAGACGTAGTTCTGCTGCAGGGTCTGGATCAGTGTCTGGATCGGGTCGCCCGGCATCAGCCGGAAGAAGAAGAACGCGATGGTGAGCGCTCCCCACAGCTCGACCAGGTAGAGCCCGAACCGCCGCAGCGCGTACGCCGCCAGCGGGTGCCGCGCCAGCCAGGACCGCCACGCGCTGCGCGGGGCGGTCTCGGCTGGTGTCTGGACGGCTTCCGCCGGCGGCGCCGTCGCGGTCACGCCGGCCCCTTCTGGCCCGTCGCCTTCAGCTTGCCGAGGACGAAGATGAAGTGCGGCCACCAGTTCAGCGGCACCTGGTACAGGTCGTCGTCGGTCGGCCAGCCGGTCCAGAAGGCGGTGTTGAAGAACGACGGGTACCCGGTCTGGATCACCGGGAGCAGCGGAAGCTTCTGGAAGTAGATCTCCAGCGCCTGGTCGAGCAGCGGCTTCGCCTCCGGGCTGGTCGGATCCAGCTGGGCCAGCTTGAGCGACAGTTCGTCGAGCTTGGGGTCCTTGAACCGCGCCTTGTTCTTGCCGGCCGCGTTCTTGCCGATCGGCTGCGCCTTGCTGCTCTCCCAGTCGGTGTAGAGCTGCTCGGGGTCGAAGGCGAAGCCGTGCCAGTTCGAGTCGATGTCGTACTCGCCCCGCTCGAACTTCTCGCCGTGGACGCCACCGACCAGGCTGCGCAGCGTGGCCGGCACGCCGACCTTGGCGAGCTCGGTCTTCAGCACGTTCGCGATCGCGTACTCGCCGCCGTCGACGGGCGAGGCGGTGATGATCTCGAGGTTGACCTCCTTGCCCTTGTACGTCCGCTTGCCGGCCGCGTTCTTGGGCGCGATCTCGTCCAGCAGCCCGGCGGCCTTCTCCGGGTTGAACTCGAACTTGTACTTGTTCGCCAGCTCGTCGTTCTTCCACTTGTCGTTGCCCGGGTAGTCGGCCCACGGGTAGATCGCCGGTGGCACCTCGACCGGCCAGATCGACTTGCCGATCTTCTCCCGGTCCAGGCAGTAGTTGATCGCCCAGCGCATCTTCGGCTCGGCGATCACGCCCCGGGCCGGGTCGGAGTTCAGCCACAGCATCCGCGGGTTCGGGTCGTGGAACTGGGTGGTGACCATGCTCGGGTAGCCGTTGTTGCGCAACTGCTTGGCGTGCTGCTCGTCGATCGAGCCGACGTCGAACTCGGCCCGCTCGAACGCCAGCGCCGCCGAGTCGAGCTGCTTGGAGGTGCTCTGGTAGACGACGTACTGCGGCGCCGGGTCGAGTTGGTCCTTGGCCCAGTAGTCCGGGCTCTTCTCCCAGACGAACATCTTCTGGTTGCGGATGTTCTGCTTCAGCTTGTACGGACCGGTCCGGGTCGGCGGGTTCTCCTTGAACTTGGTCGGGTCCTGCCCCTTCCAGACATGCTCGGGCAGTACTTCGAACGGCGGGCTGGCGATCGCGGCGACGAAGTTGTAGTGCAGCCGCGGGGTGGCCTTCTTCATCTTGATCACCGCGGTGTGCTCGTCCGGCACCACGACCTCGCCGACGAACTCCTTCAGCTCGCCACCACCGCCGAACAGGTCCGACCGGTCCCGCAGCAGCATCATGGTGAACTTGAAGTCGTTCGCGGTGAGCGGCTTGCCGTCGCTCCACTTGGCCTTCGGCTCGAAGTTGATCGTCAGTTCGGTGTGCGAGTCGTTGTACTTGTACCCGGTGGCCAGCCACGGCTTCAGCTCGCCGGTGGCCAGGTTCAGGTAGAACATCGCCTCGCGGCAGACCGACTCGAACCCGGCGCCGGACTGCCAGCCGTTCGGGATCATCGTGTTGAAGCTGTCGAACACGGTGTACTCGACCTGGCCGACGATCACCGTCTGGTCCCGCGGCGTCGGGATGTTGGCCTTGCCGATCTGGATCGACTTCTGGGCGGCCGGCTTGTTGTTGTTGTCGGCGGGCTTGTCGGAGTACGAGCCGCTGCCGGAGCAGGCGGCCAGGAAGCCGGCCAGCGCGGCCGCACCTCCCCCGACCACCGCCCGGCGGCTCAACTGGTGGCGGACGACGTCGGCGACGTCTTCGAACTGTGGGCGCGGCGCATCGTTCACGATGTGGTTCCCTTCGATCCGAGTCCCCGGCGGGACTCTCCTCACGCGGCGCGTCCTCGCGCGCCGCCTGGTGTGATGGAAGCCACCTCCCTTTCGCTTGCTCAGCGACAGCGACTACCGGCTGAAACGTTTCTCGGACTATAAGTAGCGATGACAACGTTGGCAAGATCTCGCTCCAACGTTGCAATGAATCCGCCGAAGCCGCTGATCAGTCGATATATCAACCTCTGACAACGAAGGCGCCCAGCCGTGCTGACGCACGGTGACAGCAGTCCGCCGGCCTCAACCGGTACGCCCGGTCAGCACTCGGACGGTCTGCTGCAGTAGGTAGCAGGACCGCAGAATCCCCACGGCCGGATCCTCACCGGCGGGATCGGGAAACACCCCGAACCCGATGTCGCGAACCGCTCGATGCCTGCTCGCGAGGGCCGCGTTCAGCGAGCCCGCCGCGGCTGCCCCGGTGCCCCTTTCCGCGTGGGTGGTCAACCAGGTCCGCAGGTCGTCGAGCTGCGGTGGCAACCAGATCGCAACCGCGGGATCGCCGGACGCCGGCTCGGCGCCACGGCTCCTGGGAACTGCCTTGCCGAAGTGCAGCGGATCGACCGCGGAGCCCGGCCCGAGATCCGGCCGGACCAGACTCATCGGCTCGCCCACCAGCCCGGCCGCGGTTCGGTGAACTCGCGACACCAGCAGAGTGCCATCCGGCAGATCCTGCTCGCCGAGTGCTTCGGCTCGATCGATCGCGTGCTGGTTCGCCGCGGTGAACGGCAACTGATGGCTGAGCACCGACTCTGCGTCGTCGACGACGTCCCACTCGAGCAACTGGCGGACCGGGTCGAAGCGCGGGCGGCGGAAAGCGGACGGGTGCAGTACAACCCAGTCGTCCAAGGGATCGGGCGTATCCAGCAGACTGCGTGGTGGGCGCTTGGCCAGGTCGCTCCAATGGGACACGGCCGGCAGCGCGGCTGCGATCGCAGTACCGGCGAGCGGTTTCGCGGTCGCCCGGGTTTGTTCGGCGCCCGACAGTCGCCCCGTGGGGCTCAGGCGTGCGTCATTCAGGGTCACCGTCGCACCCGTGAGCTCGGCCGGTGAGCCGAGTCCGGCCCAGGGTCCGGGGGACGCGTATCGATGGCGTGGTTCGAAGGTCCTCATCACCTCGGGCCGGGCGTCCGTCCAGGAGAGGAACCTGCTCTCAGCGGGCCACCAGAACAGCGCGGTCAAACCCTGGTATCCGGATCCGGTCCGCCAGGGAAAGGCTCCCAAGCCGATCACGTCCAGGCGGCGGACCATGTCGTACCGGTTGCGCGCTTGGCCTACCAAGCGCGGCTGCTCGCTCTTGTTCAGCGCGCAGACCAGGGCGTAGGCGACGGCGGCTTCGTCGAGCAGGCGATGTTCGTCGGCTCTGGCCGACCGGTCCAGCAGCAGGTCCACGTGATCAGCGAGCCGGCGCAGCAGCAGAGCCAGCCGGTAGTACTCCGCGCCCTGCGCCCAGGTGGCCAGCGTCTCGTAGCGCTCGTGCACAGATCGCGACAGATGCGAGATGCCCAGCCGAACGGTGTCGGTGAGCAACTGCTGGGCGGCCGTCCGCAACCTGAGCCGACTAGCGGCCAACCGCGCAGACCTGCCTGTCTGGGATCCCTTGTCTGTTTGGGTTTTGGCAGCTTCTGGAGCCGGTCCCACGCCGGCCATCCGTTGGTAGACGATGACTGCCGCCGCCTGGTACTTCTCGATCGCCGGCAGCCTGGTGTCCGGAACCAGACCTGCCACCCCACCACCCATGAAGCGGAACGTCACTCGCGGGCTGGACAGCGCGATGACGACCTGCCGATCCTCCTCGACCCGTACGTCGGACTCGAGATCCAGGTCGTCGACATAGCGCAAGGCCCAGCGGTATCCCGCGCGGCCCGCGTACGCCGTTAGAGCTTCGGGGTCGATGGTCAGCAACTCCGCCGCAGGTGTCTCAGCGGGCACCTCGGCTCCTGCGGTGGTCTCGGCGGCCGCGGTCGACAGCAACCAGAGGCCGGCGACCAAGATGTGCCGGCACACGCTCCCGCTCTGGCAGTCACACGCGGCGCCGGCCGGTCCCTGCGCATCGAAGCGCACGACGTACGGGGCGATCCGGATCTCGAAGACCTCGGCCTCGTCGGTGACGACCTCGGGTGCCGCGCCGGCCAGGTCCTTGCGGGCACGGCGGAGCAGGCCGCGGTTCGCGAGCGCCGTCCAGGCGTCGTCGTCGAACCTACTCAGCTGGGCCAGGAGGCCGACCCGCAGACTCACGCGGTCACCTCGGTCAGCCAGTTCGCCAACTGGGCGGGCGTGAGTGCGGCGATGCGCATCCCGCGATCGGCGAGCTGCTGCGCGATCTGCCTGTCGTAGAAGGGATTCGCATCGCCGTCGAGCGCCGCCAGGCCGAGCAGCGTCACCCGCGCCTCAGCCAGTTCGGTGACCGCACGCTCCAGGTCAGCGACCGAGCCACCCTCGCAGAAGTCGGTGACCAGCACGAGCACGGTGCGGTCGGGATTGTCGACCAGTTGACCGCAGTAGCGCACTGCTTTCGCGATGTCGGTGCCGCCGCCGAGTTGCACACTCATCAGCACCTCGACGGGATCGTCGACCTGGTCCGACAGGTCGACGACGCTGGTGTCGAACAGCACCAGCCGCACCCGGAAGGCCGGCAACCCCGCCAGGATGCCGGCCATCACCGCGCTGTGGATCACCGAGCCGGCCATGCTGCCGCTCTGGTCGACACAGACGATGATGTCCCACGGCAGCCGCCGGGTGTTGCGCTCGAAGAACAGCACCTTCTCCAGGACCAGGCGACCGCTCTCCGGGTCGTAGTTCTTCAGGTTCCGGCGAATGGTGCCGAGGGCATCGAAGTTGGCGCTGAGCCGCATCGGCGAGTGCCGGTGCCGGCTGAGCCGCCCGGACAGCGCCCGGCGTACGTCGGCTTCCAGCTTGCGCCGGAGCTCCTCCACCACCTGCCGGATCACCTTGCGGGCGATGGCCAGTACTTCGGGGCTCAGCCGGCCCTTCAGTGCGAGAATCGTCTTCAGCAGTTGCTCATCGGGGACCAGCCGCTCCAGCGTCTGCGGGTCGGTGACGAGTTCGGTCAGCCCGTAGCGATCGAGTGCGTGCTTCTCCACGATCTCGGCCGTCTGCCGTGGGAACAGCTCGCGGATCTCGCCGAGCCAGTCGACCAGCGTCGGCGTCGAATCACCGAGACCAGCTTGCAGCCGGCCATCGTCCCGAACCCCGCGGCCGCCGTACTCACGGCTGTAGAGGAAGTCCAGCGCGGCTTCCATCCGTGCCTGCTCCGTGCCAGGTCCAGTGGCGCCCAGCTGTTGAGTGGCATACCGGCCGAGGATCAGGCGCCAGCGCTCAAGATCGGTCATGCGCCACTCCACGCGCCGAGACCGTCATGCCGCAACAACTCGGCGACGGTTGCCGACAGCACCAGGTTTCTCTGGACCTCCTGCTCGGTCGTGTTTCGCTGGATCAATGGGCCAAGGTTCGCCACGCCGTGCAAGCCCGCCACGGCCTTGCCCACTCGATCGGTCTCAACCGGCGTCAGCTCCGCGAACGCCAGCCGCAGGTCAGGAAGATGCCGGATGAACGTCGCTTCGTCCCAGCTGGACACCCGCCGGTCAAGGCCTGCCAGCAACTCACCTTCCTGCCAGGCAGCCTCCCGAGCGGTCGCGAGCAGGCCCCCAAGGAAGCCGACCGCGTCTCCGGGCGGAACCCCGCCCGCCAGTTGGCCGGACACCCGGCCGGCCAGCTCGACCGACCCCAACCGCCCGGCCGAATACATCACGCCAGTCGCCGCCCCTCGTACGTACGGCGACTCATGCTCGACGTGGACCTGCTCGAGCAGACTCCAGTACAGGTCCGCGTCGAGCTCCTGTCCCGCTTCACCAACGAGCAGTTCCCTCAACTGGACAAGGGCTTGGGTGACCCCGCTGTCATCCCCCGCTTCGAGCTCCCGCCCCAAATACATCACCCGCCGGTACGCCGTACGCAAGAGTGCCGGCAACTCGTCGAGCCGGCGGGCATCGAGTGGTTCGCGGGCCTCCCACAGCAGCGCGAGCCGCGTCACGGCTGCGGCGACACCGACGAAGGACGCGTCGGCGGCCAGGCTCTCGCGCGCCAGGTCGAGCGTCGCCGCCACCTGGTCGTGCAGGCCGAGCACGCACGCCTGCGACACCAGCGAGACCGCGCTGGTCGAATCGGCGCGCTCCTGGGACTGACGATGGACAGCAAGCAGGGCATCGAACTTGACCGCCACCGCCGAAGGCACGGTCGAGCCGAGCACCGAGGCCTCGACCAGGGCGCCTTCGCTGACCGGCGACCAGTGGTAGTCCCAGCGCTCCTGGAGCCTACCGAGCCCGGTGCCACGGACGAAGTCCGGTCCTCCGAGGCGGGTCGCGAAAGGCACGCCCAGGAAGGCGATTCCATGAAGCAGCCTGCTGGTCTCCCGATGGGCGGCGCTCCGGTAGATGTCGAGGCTGGTGGTCTGCCGGTCCATGCTGTCGACGCGGAGTCGTTGCCGTCTGAGGCGTTCGAGGGCGTCGTGGACCAAAGGCGGCGTACCGGCGCCGGGCGGGACTACCCCGATCGCTTCGCCGGTCAGCGTTCGACGGGCGGCCGCACGGACGCGGAGGCCTTCGACGTCGATGTCGCCCTTGACGAAACAGCTGGCGACGGCGTCCAGCATGTCGCTGCGCAGAGGTGCTGGGCGGTCCCGAAGGTCCGCGAGCCGCAGCGCTTGCTCGAAGGCGGCGGCGACCGTCGCCACTGCGAGTGGGACCTTGTGGTGGACGCGCAACTCCTGCGCGATGTCGAGCAGTGTCGCCAGCAGGGCTGTCGTTCGCGGGTCTTCCGCGGAGGTTCCGGTCAGCTGTTCCCAGAGCCGTTGATGCCAGGCCGGGGAGGTCATGCCGGCGGAGTACCCGTTGAGTCGCTCGAGCCGTTCGAACGAGTAGCGGATCAGGGCGGAGTCCGCGGTGATGTCCTGCGTCGGGATCTCGGGCCGTGGAGGTTGTTCGGTGAGCAGGGCGGGCAGAGCGACAGCGTGGAAACCACCGACCACGGCGAGGACCGGGCCACTACCTGGTTGTCTCTCGCGGACGGCCTCACTGATGTGCCAGGCCATTTCCGCCTCCCGAGCGGCGGTGCCATCCGCCACCAGGTCCACGCCCGTGTGGTCGTTGCGTGCCAGCAGACAGTAGGCCGTCACGCGCTCCAGGTGCTCGATCGCCGGAGTCGTCGCGGCATCCGCCTCGAACAGCAATTCCCACAGGTCCTCGTCGTCCCGGCACCCCAGCCGCTCCGCCAGCAGTTGCAGCGCCTTGCTGTGCCGGAAGTACCGCTCATCCAGTAAGGATTCGCCCTCCTGCCCGCTGGGCTCCAGCTCGTCCTGGACCGCGGCACCTCCGCCTTCTGGCTGGCTGGACGCCTCCTGTGCGGCTAGATGCTGCTCCGAGAAGTCCAGGTCGATGAAGCGTGCCGGAATGCCGCGAGCGACCGCGTCCCTGAGCGCCACGAGCTCCGGCGAATAGTCGCAGAACGGGTAGTAGCCCGCCCATCTGTGCTCACCCTCAGGAGTGCTCTGGACCGCGTAGCTGTAGACGGCCAAGGGCATCCGCGCGTCCGGATGAGTGAGCAGGGGGACGAGTGACGAGAACTCCCGAGGCCCTTCCACCAGCACGACGCTGGGCCGGCACTCCTCGATCATTCGCCGGACCTGCACGGCACAGGCCGGACTGTGATGCCGCACTGGCATCACCACCAACTCCTCGCTCACCAACTTCCCCGCCACCCCACGAACCCAGTCGGCGGTGACGCCCTGGCCCGACTCGTAAGGCAGGGCGGAGTCGATGAGTTGCTGGGGCGTGGGCATGGGTCAGCGGTTCAGCTCTTGGCGGGCGTCGAGGACTCGGTGCCATTGCGGGTGGTGGCGGGAGCGTTCCTTGACCACGACGTCGAAGTAGTGCCGCAACTTCTTGCCGTCGTCGGGATTGTCCTTCAGGACGGTGCCGATCAGCTGCCGGGCGATGTGGTCACCGCCGACGTCCCCGCCGTCGAAGTAGTGCGCGTCCAGCGTCGCCGCGTAGCCGACGGCAACCGCCTCCGCTGACGACATGACCGCGCTGGTCCGCTCCACCGCCATGCCTTCAGCCGTCACTCCGTCCCGGAGATCGTGGAACGCCGTCACCAGCAACTCGACCACGTCGTCACCCATCCGGGTGCCGACCCCCGACCGCTCCAGCAGCGCGGCGGTCTGTTCCTTGATCAGCCGGACCTCCAGCCGCCGGTCCGAGATCGGCCGGACCGTCTCGAAGTTGAAGCGGCGTTTCAGGGCGCTCGACATCTCGTGCACGCCGCGATCGCGAAGGTTCGCGGTGGCGAGGACGTTGAAGCCATGGCCGGCGAACACCGTCGCGTCCGTGCCGGCCAATTCCGGAACGTGCAGCGCCTTGTCCGACAGCAGACCGATCAGCACGTCCTGGATCTCCGGCTGGACCCGGGTGACCTCCTCGAACCGGCAGACCAGGCCCTGCTCGATCGCCTGGTACATCGGCCCCTTCACCAAGGCCCGCTGCGTCGGTCCCTCCGCAAGCAGCAGCGCGTAGTTCCACGAGTAGGTGATCTGGTCCTCGGTGGTGCCCGAAGTGCCCTGGATCGTGCAGGTCGAGCTGCCGCCGATGGCGGCAGCCAGGAGCTCCGACAGCATCGACTTCGCCGTACCGGGTTCGCCGACGAGCAGCAGGCCGCGGTTGCTCATCAGCGTGACGATGCAGCGATCGACCAGTGCGTCGTCGCCGTAGAACTTCTTCCGGATGTTCGTCTGCTCGTCGCCGAGGACGAACGTGCGAACGGCCCGCGGTGACAGCGCCCAGCCTTCCGGCCGAGGGTGTTCGTCAGTCGAGGCGAGCCGGGCAAGCTCATCCGCGTAGACCTGCTCGGCCGGTGCGCGCAGGATGTTGCCGCTGTTCATCAGTACTCCGACTTCTTTTCCCACTCGGGGTCGAACCCGGTGCCGTCGGCGGCCATCAGCCGCACGTCGTTGTAGGCCTCCGACAGCAGCACCGACGGCACCTCCCCCAGCTGGAGCGTGCTGGGCTCGCCTCCCTGCACGGTCCGGACGAACCTCAGGTTCTTCAGCGCGACGGTCCGGTTCTCCTCGGGCAGCGGGTTACCGGTGAACTCGACGACGGCGGTCAGGCCCAGGGTCGGGAAGCGCTTCTCGTAGGTGTAGAACCAGCCGGCGTCCTCGGTCAGCCCGCGGGTGTACCCGAGCTTGCCCGCGCGGCCACGGAGCGCGAACGCCTCGAGCAGGTGTCCTTCGAAGTCGGTCGAGGCTCGCACGCCGGCTTGGTCCTCGGGCAGCGTGAAGGTGCCCTTGCCGAACTGCTGGAACAGCGGTGCCACCTCGTAGTCCGCCAGATGCTCCTGCCAGGCCTGAACGGTCGCCTCGTCGAGCAGGCTGTCGTGGGCGATCGCGAGCATCGCGTCCGGCGGCAACGACACCTCTTCGTCGTTGACGTCGGTCAGCGTGCCGTCGTCCAGCGGCCGGACCACAGTGGCGCCGTCGGCCGTCGTCGCCACCCACGCCAGCCGCTGGGTGAGATGCCGGACGACCGGGTGCCGGTTGAGGTAGAGCTGCCAGTCGTCGAAGCGCCAGGTCCGCTCGGTGCACAGCGCTTCGTACAGCCGCGCGGTCTGGAGCTGGACGATCGCCTTGAGCTCCTTCTTCGCCAGCGTCAGCGCCTTCTTCGACGCCTTGACGCGCTCCTCGTCGTCGGACTGCCGCGGCGCCGGCAGCGCGCTGATCTTCCTGCCGTCGGACGACCGCAGCTCGACGGTCAGAGAGGGCAGCAGCACCGCGGTGAAGGTCCGGTCACCGTAGCTCAGCTCGATCACCCCGCTCTCGTCGAAGCCTGCGGCCGGAATCGTGCGGTCGGCCAGCTCGCCCAGGGTCCAGCCCTTGCGTTCGGCCAGCGCCTCCGCCTGCCGGGTCGCCTCCTCCTGGAAGCTCTTCGTCCGGAACCGCGAGCCGATCGACAGCATCAGCTGGGTCGCTCCCGGATGCTCGATCCACCCGAGCATCGCGATCAAGGCCTTGCCTTGAGCCGCCCGCATCCCGTACCACTCCTTCAGGTAGCGGGCGACCGGAGCTGCCGCCCGCTCCCCCGCACACGCGGCTGCGACCGCCAGGACTCCCTTCGCCCCGATCGCCGACCCGGCCGGCCTGCCGGCCATGCTCGGCAGGTAGCGCGCGGTCAACTCGGCGACACTGAGTCCCCCACCGCCTCCGTAGGAATGCGCCCACTGAGCCTCTTGTTCGGCCAGCCGGTGAGCCTCGTCGTGGTCGACCGGCCTGAGGTCCTCCGCCAGCCAGGCCTCGAGCAGGTACTGCCCGAACGCCTCCCGGTCCACTGGATCCAGCAGCGAACAGTACTTGCGCAAAATCACGTTCGGCTCCGGCGACTTCGCCTTCACCGCCTGGACCACGAACCACTTCAGTACTTCGGGCGCCATCGCCTCGCCGCTGTCGGCCCACCGCACGGCCGGCACCGCCTCCCACCGCAGCCACCCGAGCTCCTTGGGCAGGCCCTTCGCAAGCCCGGCAGCGGCCTGCTTGGCGAGCGACTCCGGGGTGAGGTACTTCTCGACGGGCTGGCCGAAGGCCTGGAGCGCGTCCAGCATGGCACCCTTCGGGACGTCCTTCTTCTCCCGCGCCACCGCCGCCTCGAGCGCCGGAACGGCCGCGCTGTGACCCAACCGCGGCAGCCACTGCGCGGCCGCGGTACGGACGTCTGCTTTGCCGTCGGACAGGGCGGTCACCACGCGGTCACCGATGCCCGGCACCCGGGCGAGGGCTTCCTGGGCCGGGCCATGTTCGGTCTTCCGGCTCCCCAGTGCCAAGGCGAAAAGGGCGTCGACGACCAAGGGCGGTGTCGACGGCAAGGTCGCGAGGGCCCTGAACGCGGCCAGCGGGCTCAGATTGGTCAGGGAGGAGCCAGACGGGTTGGGGGTCAACGCCTCCGTGACGAGCGTCAGGTTGAGCAGCACGAACGGGGCGATGTCCTCGTCCGGCCATCCCTGGCCGAGCACGTGGTAGACGCGGGAGTAGTCCCCGAAGACGATCTTCGGCCCGTCGGCTCCCATCTGGTCGAGCATCGTCGAGAGCTCGAGGAAGGTCGGGCTGCCACTGACACCGTGCAAGGCATTGAAGGCTCGCACCGCCAGGTTCGTCAGGTGGCCGTAGGAGGACAACAGGCCGAGGTGGTTCAGCAGGATCGTCAGACCCGCCGGGCCCAGCAGCGGACTGACCAGCAGGTGCTCGGCCGTCTGGTCGAAGGAGTACTCCCAGATGCCCGCGATCGTCTGCGAGTGCACCGGAGGACGGCCCGCTTCGAGCGCTTCGATCAACGAGGCCAGCGCCTCGTCGTCGAGCCGCCGCTGGGACCAGCCCTGGACCTGGGCCTGGTGAGAGGAGTTCACTCGATCGACCGAGCTGTTCAGCGCGGTCTGGAATCGCAGCAGATGTGCCCGCAACTCGTCGGTGACCGGCACCTTCCAGTCGATCGCGGGAACCTCGACGCCGGCGATCCCGGAAACCCCGACGCCCGGCACCTCGGTCTCGGCACCGGCCTGGTCCCATTCCTCGGCGAGGGCGCGGACGGCGAGGGAACGATCGGCCGTCGCCTGATCCCGGGCCCACTCCTTCAAGCCCGCGTCGCTTCGGGACCGCAGCAACCGCAGCGCCTCGCGCCGCTCATCGGGCTTACCGCCGGCCGCGATCGCCTTCAACGGCTCGACGGCGTCGATCTTCGCGATGGGCGCGGCGGCCTGCGACCGGACCTGGGCGCTGGACGACGTCGCCATCCGGGCGAGCTCGGCGGGAAACAGGCTCAGCAGCTCCGGGCTGAGCGGTCCGAGCACCTCGAGCGCGGCCAACTGATCCGCGACCCGCCGACCGGTCATCGCCGTCCGGAGGACATCGGCGTGACGGCGGACGGCCGCCTCGAAACCGATCAGTGAGCGGAGCGACGCCCGCCGGTCGGCGGCATGCCGGTTGGCGCTGTGCCGGAACGCCTGCACCAGCAGATCGGACGGGTCGGCCCCCGTCAGGGCCAGCATCCGCTCAAGCTGTTCGTGATCGACCGGGAGCTCCACCGGCAACCGATCGGTGGGAGCGCTGCCGATGAGGGTCAGATGGACCAGGAGCGCCTCCGCCCAGCGACCGCCGCCGACGGGTTCGAAGGCGGCGTAGTAGCCCGCGGACTGCCAGGCCGCCTCCAGCACCCGAGCCCAGCGCAGCAGCACGTCGTCCGGGACGGATCCGGAACCGGCCTGCAGCGCCTTGTACGTCTCGTCGTACTCGCCGAACTGATAGGGGTGCACGACCAGCGTCCCGGCGGCCGAGTGGATTTTCTCCACCTTGGCAAGGGCGGACTCGGGCGAGCCGGTCAGAACATAGTTCTCCACCGCTTCCGCGAGACCCCCGACACGATCGTCAAGGCGCGCCAGGACCTTGCCGAGGGCCTCGGACCAGACCTGCGGCACCCCGACATCGGCGCCATCGCGGCGCCCCACCAACTCACCCATTGCCCAGTCCTCCCCAGCCGTGCGGACCGGCAGTCGGCCCGCGCCAGGGGCATTCCTACCAGGGCCGCCGGACAGTTTCCTGCCGGACGCCGGGGGCTGCCACTTGTTGCAGCGGAAGGCCGTCACACGCCCTGTCACACGGGGGCCGATCATGGTGGGGGAACACCGCGGAGGGCGGTGGCGTGGCTGGGGGACGTACTTCATCTGCTTTGGGGGAGTTTCATGACGAGTACGGCTGTGGATTTCGAGGCGATCAAGGCCAAGCAGCGGGCCGGGTGGGAGACCGGGGACTATCCCCGGGTCGGCAACACGCTGCAGATCATCGCCGAACTGCTGGTCGAGGCCGCCGACGTGCGGGCGAACCAGACGGTGCTGGACGTCGCCTGCGGACAGGGGAACGCGGCGATGGCGGCAGCGCGGCGGTTCGCCGAGGCCACGGGCGTCGACTACGCGGCCAACCTGCTGGAGCAGGGCCGGGAACGGGCTGCCGCCGAGCATCTGCCGGTCACCTTCCTCGAAGGGGACGCCGAGCAACTACCGGTACCGGACGTCGCGTTCGACCTGGTGCTCAGCACGGTCGGCGTGATGTTCGCGCCGGACCACCAGAAGGCCGCCGACGAACTGGTCCGGGTGACCAAGCCGGGCGGCAAGATCGCGCTGGCCAGCTGGACGCCGACCGGGATGATCGGCGACATGTTCCGGACGGTCGGCAAGTACGCGCCGCCGCCCGCGGGCGTCAAGCCGGCCACCTTGTGGGGCACCGAGGAGCACCTCGCCGAGCTGTTCGGGGACCGGGTCGAGTGGGTCGGCCTCACCAAGCGGGACTACGTCTTCCGCTACCGCTCGCCCGAGCACTTCTCGGAGTGGTTCCGCGAGTTCTACGGGCCGATCACCAAGCTCGCGGGATCGCTGTCGGAGCAGGACCTGGCGACGTTCGCCGCGGACCTGGCCGACGTACCGCGGAAGTACAACTACGCCGAGGACGGCACGCTGGCCGGCCGGGCGGAGTACCTGGAGGCCGTCGGCATCAAACGCTGACACCGGGCCGGTCGCTGGGCCACACTGTGGGTCTCGGGGAGGGGTGAACGGGATGCGGACGATCCGGCTGCTGGGGCCACCGGCGATCGAGCACGGCGGCAGCCCGGTTCGTCCGCCCCGGGGCCGCAAGACGTGGGCTCTGCTGGCCTTCCTGGTGCTGACTGACCGTCCGCCGAGCCGCAAGCGGCTGGCCGACCTGCTGTTCGCCGACGCGGAGGACCCGCTCGGCGCGCTCCGCTGGACGCTCGCCGAGCTTCGGCGGGCGCTCGGCCCGGAGGACCAGGTGACCGGTGACCCGGTCACGCTGAGCCTCGGCGGCGGTACCGCGGTCGACGTACTCGCGGTGACCGGGGACCTGGTGGATCCGGCGCCGCTGCTGACCTTGGGCGGGGAGCTCCTGGAGGGGGTGGAGCTCGAGTCGTGCCCGGAGTTCGAGTCCTGGTTGCTGGTGGAGCGGCATCGCCTCTCCGCGGCGGTCGAGGCCCGGCTCCGGGAGGCGGCCGTGTCCCTGGTCGCGACGGGCCGGGCGACCGAGGCGGTGCCGTACGCGTCGAAGGCCGTCGCGCTCAACCCGCTCGAACAGGGCAACCACGAGCTACTGGTCCGGAGCCTGGCCATCTCGGGCAACCGGATGGGGGCACTGCGGCAGGTCGCGGTCTGCGAAGACCTGCTACGCCGCGAGCTCGGGATCGAGGCGTCGGCCGCTCTCCGCGAAGCCTCGGCGGTCGGGCCTGGCTCACTGTCGGGTCCGCCGCTGAGTGGCCGGGCAGCGGCGGCCAGCCAGCTCGAAGCCGGCCGGGCGGCGATCGTCGCAGGGGCGGTCGATGCCGGCATCCAGTGCCTGCGCAGAGCGGTCGCCGAGGCCGACCACTGCAAAGACCCCGTACTGCGGGCCCGCGCGCTCGCGGCTCTCGGCGGTGCTCTCGTACACGCCGTCCGCGGGCGCGACGAGGAAGGCGCGATCGTCCTGCACGAGGCGATCCTGGTCGCCGAGCAGGCCGGTGACCGGTCCTCCTCGGTGTCCGCGCACCGCGAACTCGCGTTCGTGGAGGTCCAGGCCGGCCGGCGGCATACGGCGGCCGGCTGGCTCGCGAAGGCGCAGGCCGTGGCCGAGACCGACCAGGAGCACGCCGCGATCCTCGGCGTCCGGGGGATGAACTCGTCCGACCAGGCCGACTATCCGGCGGCGTTCGAGCAACTGGGCGAATCGATCGAGCTGGCCGAGCGGTGCGGGGACCATCGGCAGCAGGCCTGGTCGCTGTCGCTGCTGGGCCGCGCGCACCTGCTTCGGGCCGAGCTCAGCCAGGCCGCGACGATCGTGCGCGAGTCGCTCGACCTGGTCAGGCAGGAACGCTGGATCGCCTTCCTGCCCTGGCCGCAGACGCTCCAGGCCGAGCTCGACCTGTACGCCGGCGACCTCGAGGCGGCGACCGATGGGTTCGAACAGGCCTGGGTGCTGGGTTGCCAGCTCAACGACCCTTACTGGGAAGGGATGGCGGGCCGCGGGCTGGGCATCCTCAGCGCGGGCCGCGGAGACTACGACGGCGCGACGGAGTGGCTTTCGCAGGCCGCTGCCAGAGCCAGCCGCGAGCCTGACCGGTACCAGTGGGTCCACGCACACGTACTGGACACTGCCGTCACCTCGGCTCTGGACCGTGACGACGACGAGCGCGCCCGGCCGCTGGTGGCTCAACTCGACGCCCTGGCCGCCCGCTGCGACATGCGCGAACTGATGGTCCGGGCCAAGCTGCACCAGGCCCGCCTCGGCGACCCGCAAGCGGCCGCCGCGGCGCGCCTGCTCGGCGCGGAGATCGACAATCCCGCGCTCACCTCACTGCTGTCCTAAGCGGGCTGCTCGGGTGTGGGCCGCTCAGGTGCGGGCTGGTCGAAGGTGGCGTCGAGGCGGAGTTCGCTGGCGCGGTCGGGCTCGCTGAGGACGGCGCGGATGACGTGGCGCTGGTCCCAGCGGTCGGCGGACCACGCCAGCGCCTTGGCGAGGCCGTCGAACGTGGCAGCGTGAGGGCTGCCGTTCTCGTCCACCCACCACGAGACCTCAACCCCGTCGACGGTCAGTTCCTCGTGCTCCCACCACGTGTCCGGGACCTGCGGAACCAGTTCCCGCACGAGTTCCGGTACGTCGGCCGCCACCCCCTCGCTGTCGATCTTGCCAGCGGCAACTTCCTCCGCCACCGGCACGTCCAGCAGGTCGCTCAGCCCGTCCGCGGCGACGCCGGAGGCGACCACGAAGCCGCCCAGATCGCCACGCTGCAACCACATCGGCGCATCCGCGATCACGGCCTCCCCAGCGGCAACGACCCGCGTGACTCCCGTGTCGTCCAGCACCCGCACGTACTCCGGCGTCAGACCCGGGTACGCCGTGTGGCTGCCGAGGCGACTCCACAACTTCAAGATTGCGCTCTCTTCCACCACCCGGTCCGGGTCCGCCAGCCGGTCGAGCAGCACTCCGACGCCGTGTGCGTCGAGATCGCTCACCTCCCGCACCAGCCCGACCGCGAGCCGAACCTCGGGGTCCAGCCGGGCGGTCCACTCCGGCGCCTCATCGAGGAACTCCGCCAGGATCGGATCCACCTCAGGGTCGGCCCGGCCGGTCAGCGGTTCGCCGTCCTCGAGCAGAACGCGCTCTCTGATCCACCACGCCGGGTATGACAGCGCGCCATGCACGACGTCGTCCGGCCCGACCACCCGCACCGGCTCCACCAGCGCCCGGCGCAACTCCGGCGAGGTCCCGAAGAGTTCGAGCACCCGCGGCCAGGCGTCGTCCACGATCCAGTCGAGGTCGCGGATCGCCCGCAGTTCGCCGACGGTGACGCCGAACCGCGAGCCGTCCGGTGCCACGTCGTCGGCCCAGTCGTCGATCCCGTCGAGATCCGCCAGCGCCTCGGGCAACTCGTCGAGGGTCAGGTCGGAGGCTGCGACGGTGCCGAGCGAGCTGAGTACGCCGACCGCCTCGACCGCCTCGCGTCCGTACCGCTCGACGACGGCCAGGTCGATCGGCGCGACCTCTTCCTCGTCGAGCACGGCGGCCGCGTCGGAACCCGGAATCACCAGCGCGTTCGCCGGAACCAGGTCACCGTCGGCGTCCCGCAGTACGAGGTCGGAAAGCCACCACAGGCCGTCCGCCTGGGAGACGTCGGCGGCGACCACGGACAGTACGGCGTGCGCGATCACGTCCGGGTCGTCCGCCTCGGCCGAATGCTCGACGGCCGCCCGAACGGCGCTGTCCTCGAGCAACGCGCGCGGCGACATCGGCAGCGCACCGAGCCGCTCGAGCGATCCGTGCACCGCGTCCGGATGAACCACCCGTACGCCGTACTCGCCGAAGGTCGCCAGTACGTCGGCCGGCACTTCCGGGCCGGGCAACAGCAACCCACGCACTCCCCGAACCAGCCGGCCGTCCGCCAACGGGACCGGCAGGGTGCCGAGTGATTCGCGCAGGAGCGGATCGGTGACCATCGCCGACAGCGCCTCGTAGACCCCGCGCCACCACTCGGGCGGCTCTGCCTCAGCGACGGCTCCCAGTTGGTCGATCAGCTCGGCAAGGTCGAGCCTGCGGACCCCCAACGCGTCCAAGGCGGTCCGATCCTGCCGAGGCGAGGCGATCAGGCCGCCGACGATCGGCGCGAGCACGGTGTTGAACGCGTCGTCCGAGCCTTCGACCACGACTGCCTCGCGCGGCCGGATCAGCGTTCCGTCCTCGATCGCCTTCACCAGCGGCGTTTCCGGCAGAACAGCCAGGATCGCGTCCCGGAGGGAGCCGTCGAGTGCACCGGCCGCCAGACCTGTCGGGACCAGCGGCAGGACGCTGGCGCCGTCCTCGGCCCGGGTCCGGAGTAGCTCCGCATAGGCCGTCGCGGCCTGCTGGACAAGGAAGTCGGTGAGCGGCCCGGCGGCGACATGGCGCCGGGACGGGTCCAACGGGAAAGTTGCCAGCAGCAACGCCGGTAGCGAGAGCGGCTCATCCGTGGGAGTCGGCGCGTGCACCGTGCGCGGAGGCTCAGACGCGGGACCACGCGGAAGGGCCCAAAGCACGGACCAGTATGGGCGGGACCGCTCCTCGGTGGGCCGGTCCGCCAGCAACCGCTCTCTGTCGCTCTCGTCGAGGACGCCGGCCGCGCGCCGCACGTACCACCGGGTCTCGGCGTCGGCGAGCACGCGGACCTCACCGTGGACGTCGAGCTCGATGCGTTCCAGGCCGGGCAACGCGAGCAGCAGGTCGTCGCCCGCTTCGTCGAGCAGCCGCCGTACCAGCTCGGCCGCCGCCTCGTCCCGCAGCGGCAGGATCACCGAGGTGTCGTAGCCCTCAGGTGGTTCGCCCTCGGCCGTGAACGGCAGGCGCAGTACGGGCACTTGGCCGTCACGCCGGCGTACTTCGGTCGCGAGGCCGGGCGAGTCCAACCCGGCCACCGCGGCGGCCGTGTCCGCGCGGGAGAACCGGACCCCACCCGTGCGCGAGAGGATCACCGGCTCGTCGGTCACCGCGAGAACGGCCGAGAACCCGACCCCGAACCGCCCGACCGCGCTCTCCGCGTCGTCCCGCTTGGCCGAGGCCCGCAACGTGGCGAGCGACTCGACCCCTTCGGCCGACAACGGCGTACCGGTGTTGGAGACGACCAACGTCGAGTCCCGCAGGGAGAACTGGACCCGCCCGGGAACTCCGGCCCGCGCGGCCGCGTCGGCCGCGTTCTGGGCGAGCTCGACGACCACCCGGTCCAGATAGCCACCCAGCGCCAGATCCTCCTCGGCGTTGGCGTCCTCCCGGAACCGTACCGGCGCCGCCGCCCACGCAGCCAGCACCCGCTCCCGAACCCCGGCCGCTCCAAAGACATCCGTCGTCACCGCAGTGAGTATGCCGCCGAACCCACCCACCGTTTCGGCCGGGTGGCGGTTCGCACAGACGCACGACCCGGGGCTGCTGAAGCCCCGGGTCGTGGGTGGAGGTACTGCCGGTCGATCAGGTGGTGCGGTGGGTGGTGCGGGTGCCCACTTCCCGGCCCAGGGCGACGCCGAGGCCGATCATGCCGATGGCAAGGATGAGGTGGAGCCAGTCGTCGGCGGTGTTCAGCGGGACGAAGTTCGCCGAGCTGGTCTCGTCGATGACCAGGCCGTAGATCCACAGCACGGCGTACACGACGCCGCCGCCGATCAGGTAGGCCCGGGCACCGCGGAAGGTGCGGGCCAGCGCCAGACCGACCACACCGAACAGCAGGTGCACGATGTTGTGCAGCACCGAGACCTGGAAGATGCCGAGCAGCATCGCATCGGAGTGGTGCCCGGCGAAGCTCATCGTGTCGTAGTTCGTGGTGATCCCGGGGATGAAGCCCAGGACACCCACCAACAGGAAGACCACTGCCACCGCGGTAGCGGCCTTTTGGAGTGTCGTGGCAGTCATGCTGCCCGTTCCGGTGTCAGCCATTGTGCGTGTTTCCCTCCGCGACTCCCAGCCGCAAGATGCTGCTGGCGTGGCCGGCCGGGCGGCCGGTCACGACCTCGCGGTACCCCCGAAATCGCCGGAATCACTCGATTCGGGGCCCTTTTTCAGACGTCTTGGTGGCAGGCCAGCCGCTGAGGGAGCTCGGAGCGTCCGGATTCGCGCCCTTGTGGACGCCGACGCCGAGGCGTTCGACCAGCTCGCCGCCCAGCCAGCCGGCGCCGCCGCTGAGCAGCAGCCCGACGAAGCCCAGGATGATGGCGACCCAGCCCGGATCCCAGCCGTCGTTGCCGTTGCGCACCAGCCAGCTGATCGCGAACAGGATCAGGACCACCACGTTGGTCAGGCCGTGCAGCGCACCGATCCGGCGGGCCCGGGTGCCTTTTGGCACCGCCAGCCAGTCCACCAGCCCGAACGCCCCGGCCACCACGCCGCCGATCAGCCCGGCCGCCATCGTGTACGCCGCCGCCACCGCGAAGCCCGGCCGGTCCGTGATCAGGTGCAACACGTCGAAGACCACGGCCGTGGACAGCAGCCCCAGTGGATAAACGATCAGGACCGGGTGAACACTGTGCCCGGCCACCTTCGCTCTGCTCTCCATCTCTCCTCCAGTCATGGATTCGTGACCTTCCGGTACCCCGCCCGACACGTACCGCGCATGGGCGGCGGCGCGGGGGGTACCGGTTGCCCCACGTCAACACTGGAGGACTCATGGGCGCCCCGATCTGGATTCTTGTGATGGTCATCGTGGCGGTGCTGGTCGGCTACCTCCTCTGGACCTTGTTCGCCGCGGGCCGGGGCGCCGTGGCCGCGGCCAAGTCGGTCGAAGGCAAGGCGGGCAACGAGACCGCCGCGCACAGCAGCGAGCGCACCGCGGACCGTTCCGTCGAGCACACCCCTCCCCCGGGCGCTGTCGACCAGACCCGCGACGAAGGCGCCCGCCAGTGGTCCGAGGAGCGCCAGGTCAACGAGCAGGGAATGGCCGAGGACCAGCCGGACCGGGACCGCCGGACCGAGTGATCGCAGGTATGTTCTCTGGGTGATCACCCCTGGCAGTCGTTATGTCTCATTGGGCAGTTCCTTCGCTGCCGGACCCGGAATCAAGCCCATCCTCGACAAGGCGGCGGGCCGGTCCGGGCGGAACTATCCGCACCTGGTCGCCGAGGCGCTCGACCTGCACCTGACCGACGTCACGTACTCCGGCGCCACCACCGCGAACCTCCTGCGCGAACCGCAGGACCAAGCCCCTCCTCAGATCGATGCCGTCGGCCCCGACACGGCACTCGTGACGATCACTGCCGGGGGCAACGACCTCGACTACATCGGGACGTTCACCCGCGGCAGCAAGCTGAACACCCTCGCCAAACCGGCCACCCTGCTCGGCAAACGCGTCGCCAACCGGATCCGTGCCCGGGTCAGCTACCTGAAGGAGCAGGCCGAGTACGACGCCGTCGCCGACTCCCTTTTCGACGTGGTGACGGCGATCCAGAAGCGTGCTCCGCAGAGCCGGATCCTGCTGGTCGACTACCTGACGGTGGCCGGCCCGGCCACCCGGCCGCGGCTCGACGTACCGCTGAACGAGGAGCAACTGCCGAGCGTCGTGATGATGGCCGACGGCCTGGCCAAGGCGTTCGCGACCGCGGCCGAACGATCCGGCGTCGAACGGATCGCCGCTTCCACCGCGAGCAAGGATCACGCAGTCGGCTCCGCCGAACCGTGGACCACCGGCTTCTCGATCCTCCCCGGCCGCGGCGCGATCTACCACCCGACCGCCGCCGGCATGGCAGCCGTCGCCGACCTGATCGTCGCAAAACTCCGCAGCTGAACCTCCCGCCGTACCGCTGTCTACGGCGCCGGCTCGACGCCTGCGGGATGGATCTCGACGGCCTGGTTGAGCGGACGCCCGCCCGGGCCCGGAGTACGGGAGACGCGGGCCGCGATCTCGAACGCGCGCTCCTCGGAGGCGACGTCCACGACCCAGTAGCCGGCCAGCACCTCCTTGGTCTCGCTGAACGGCCCGTCGGTGATGATCGGCTCGCCGTCGTCCTGGGTGCGCAGCGTCTTCATCTCGTCAGGCCCCGACAGCCCGCGCACCTCGAGCAACTCCCCCGCCTCCTGCAGTTCCCGGTTGAGAACCCGCATGTACTCGACCATCACCCTGACGTCCTCGGGCGACCAGGTCTTGGCCATGTCGTCCCAACCCCGCTTGTTCGACTGCATCAGCAGCATGTACTTCATCAGGTCCACCCCTTCTCGTCCGTCCCCATACCGGGGTCGCTCAGCAGCAACGTCGGAGCCGAACTTCCGTTCTCGACACGGGGCCCTAGAGCCACTGCTGACGAGACGCCTGTACTCCGAGCTGGAACCTGGTCTGGGCGCCCAGCGCCTCCTGCAGCCGGCTGATCCGGCGAGCGATGGTCCGCTCGCTGAGTCCGAACTCCCGCGCGATCGACTCGTCGGTCAGGCCCGCGCTCAGGTAGGTCAGCAGCCGCTTGGTCTCGAGCGACGGTGCTCCGATCGAGTCGCTGGTCTCGGTGCCGCTGGTGATCGGGACCGCCATCCGCCAGAACGCGTCGAACAACCCGACCAGGCCGGTGAGGAAAGGAGAGTGGTGCACCACCATCGCCGCGGTACTGGCGATCTCGCCGACCGGCGTCCGCGCGGAGAGCAGGGCCCAGCGGTCATCGACGATGGTCAGGTTCAGCGGCACCTGCGGGAAGACCCGCGCCTGCTCCCCCGCGTCCGCGCACAGCTGCACCATCCGCAACGCGGTCGGGGACTGCAAGACCTGGGTCCCGTAGATCACCTCGTACGTCACGCCGCGGCCGAGCGCGTCGAACAACCCGTCCACGATCTGGTGGTCCGGCGAGGCCAGATTGCCCACGGTCATCGCCCGGACCTGGAGCTGCGCGTCGACCTGCACGTGGTTGAGCACTGCCCGGGCGGTCTCGGCGGAGGGCAGCAACTCGACGTACGTCTGCTGCCCGACGCCGGCCGTCCACAGATCGGAGAGCAAGGCAGCGCACTCCCGCGCGAGGTCGACCTCACGCGTATGCCGCTGGGCGAGCGCCTCCATCGCCAGGTGCGGCGGCCGCGGCATCACCTTGTCGTCGGCACGGTCCACCAGTCCGACCGCCGCCAGCTCCGCCAGCGGGTCGTCCACCGAACCGCTACCCGCCGTGAGCTCGTGGATGCTCAGCGCACCGCGCTTCATCAGGTCGAGGTAGATCGCCTCGGCCTCGGCTGAGACGCCCAGCGCGCGGAGTTGGTGCATTCCTCCTGTCTATCAGCTGTTTCCCGCACGGTCAGCCTCCGCCATAACGTGGTCCAGCGACGACGCTTCCTCGGCTCGGACCGGTACCCGCCGGGGGCCGCTCCCCGGCCGGTCACCTCGTGGCGTACGTCCTCGGCGACCAGGTTGAGCGTGACCATCAAGTTCAGCGGTTCCATCGTTCCCGGCTTTCTGTATCGGTGAGTGCCTTCACCGGAACGTCGGAGCCATCAGCCGGGTCTTGACATTCAGTCCTGTTCGGTCGAGAGGACGAGCGCGCGGAGCAACTCGGTGAGATGGTCCTGATCAGCGGCCGGCAGCCGGCCGACCAGGTCCACCTCGACCTGAAGGCGCTGCGCGGGCTACTGCTGCCGGGCTGAGGCGCTGACTGCCGGAGGTCTACGGTCCTTGGGGTAGACAGGGCCCGACTGGTTCGTATCGCGCCTTTGACCAGTTGCTGGTCGGCCTTCTCGGGTTACTGATCGTTTCAGAATGAAGCGTGCAGCCGGGCGGCTGTCAGTTGTCGAGGCGTTCAAGGATCTTTGTGAACTCGCCGTTCTCGATAAGACCGGTGAGGACCTGGGTCATGCTGCTGATGCCGGCATCGCGGACGGTGAGCCCGTCCGAGCACCAGAAGTAGCGGCCTGCGAGGGCTTCCCCGCTGGCGGTCCATCGTTTCATGAGGATCTCGACCTAGGCGAGGGTGATGATGGTCGCGCTCCACCGGGAGCCGTCCTTGAGGTCCACGAAGACGTCGACGTTGTCCACGGCACCCAGGTCCTCGCCGGCATTCGGCAGGAACGCGGCCCCGAACTGCTCTGTTTGGACGCGGCACCAGGGTCCGTCCCAGCTGCCAGACGTTGTGCTGTGGCTCATCGGGTGACTGTGTGCCGGGCCGACTCGCCCTCCTCAACCGCTTTGTCCTGGCACGCTCCCGGCGTGAGTCCTGTGGGTCCGCGGCATCGTCCCGAAGATCGCCCGACGCGGCGCCCCGCACGGCTCCGGCCTGGGCAAGCCCGTGGGGTGGTAGAGAACCTTCACGTGGCTGCACCAGTTCAAGCGCCTACGCATCCGCTACGAGATACGCTCCGACCTCCACCAGGGACTCCTCCAACTCGCCTGCACCATCATCTGCTTGAGGCGGCTACGCATCGCACTCTGAAACGATCAGCTAGTCAGACTGGTCGGCGTCGTCAAGCTGGCGTGCATCGTTGAGGTGGCCTGCATCGTTGAGGTGGCCTGCATCGTTGAGGTTGCCGGCGTGGTCGGGGCATCGTCCCAGGGGTCGATGCGTGCGGCTTCCTCCGCGGTGATCCAGCGGGCGTCGGTGTCCCATGCCCAGGCGTGGGTAGGGCTGGTGTCTGGTGGCCGGTACTTGGTGCGGGGAACGTGGTCTGGGCTGGCCCAGTCGGGTCGGGTCACTCGGACGGCACCGTCGACGATCTGGATGTTCCAGTGGCCGGCGTGCAGGTCGATGTGGTGGCGTTTGCAGAGCAGGACGAGATTGGAGACGCAGGTGGTGCCGCCGTCGATCCAGCTGATCAGGTGATGGGCCTCGCAGTGGATGGGTGGGGCGCCGCAGACGACGCAGCCTTTGTCGCGGACGTTGAGAGCCTGGCGCATCGGGCCGGTGACGAAACGGATGGTCAGGCCCATATCCAGCGGCTGTGACTTGGAACCCAGCACGACCGGGAGCACCTTGGCGTCACAGGCCATCCGCCGCACCGCGGCCGCCGACAAACCGTCGCCGTACACCAACTCACCGACCGCGTCCGCGGTGGCGGACTTCAGGGCGTCAAAGTCGATGGTGACGGTGATCTGCGCCTTCGGGCCGTGGCCGGGGATGAGGGCGGGAGGTGCCGTGGCTTCAGCTGCCGTCGAGCTGCCGCCTGGCGTCCGCAGTGAGGTGAGGGCATCGGCCTGGCGCTTGGTGCGGGACCGGGGATCGGGCTCGCCGTCGATCGTCTTGTGGGGCTTCGCGCCGGCGTGGATGAGGGCCCTGAACAGCTCGGCGTTCTCGTTGGCCAGGTAGCCGTGGAACCTCACTCCGTTGTCTGCGTTGACCAGGGCGAGGGATTCGCGCCCGTAGGCCTTCTGCTCGGCGGGTTCGGGGCCGTCGGTATCGAGGAGGTCGCGGATGCGTTTGCCTGCTCGGCGAAGGTCGCGCGGGCTGAAGGTGCGCGCGAGTTTCACCAACTGCTGCTCGGCGGCGCGTACGTCGTCGCCCGGCACGGTGGTCGGTACCGCTTCGAGCGCGGTGATGATCGCGTCTGCCTGGGCGGGATGCATCAGCACTTGTTCGCTGTCCTCCTCGCCGGCTGGGTCGGGGAGGGCTGCGGAGACGTCCGGGTACTTGGCAAGGGCTTTGGCCAGACGGACGTCGCGGTGGGCTTCGATGGGGTCGAGGCGGTGGCGCATGGTCAGGAGGCGGGCGGTGTCGCCGGCGCCGATGTTCTTGGCGTGACCGGACGAGTCCAGGTCGGCGATGAGGTGCAAGGAGTACGTCTTCAGGCGAGCGATCTCGGCATGCACCGCGTCGAGAGTCGACAGCTTCTCGCTGTCGCTCATCGACCACGCCGGCCGCTCGCCCAAGTACTCCATACGACAACCCTAGAGATCGCCACCGACAGTTTCGGGCCGGAATTTCCTTGTTCGCGAGGAATGTCAGCATCTTGTCGGACCCATCCGATCGGGCCAACTTGTCCACAACAGATCAAAGTTGTGGACAACGAATCTGGCTCTCCGACCCGTTGCGTGGTCCAGCGGCCGCGGAGCGGTGCTCGATAGCAGCCGAGGTGAGCATGGCGAAGACGATCAGGCAGTTGCGGCGTTCTGCCAGGTGAGAAGAGCCACGAGACCCGGCTCCTCCACCGCCCGGTGAGGTGGCGGGTCCACCTCCAGGGACTGTCGCGAGATCATCCTCGAGGAGGTGCGCCACCATCACGCCACCTCGCCGAGGGCCATCCAAAGGTTCTGATCATTGCTCGCCTCCACAGCGCTGGTACTACAGCCGGAGTTCGTGATTTCGGCGTGCGTTCGCCCGGACCGCCACCACTCCTCAAGCTCGGCTGGTTGCCTGCGGCTGAGCGCGCGCAAGCGCGCTATCGGGTGGAAACGCAGGTTGGTGAGTGATGGCGGTCCGGGCCAACCGGCCAGCATCACAAACTCCGGCTGCAGCACTAGGCTGGTCCCACCAGGTCACTCTCCCTTGGCTAGAGGCCCAAACCGCCACCCTCCTCGACCAACCCACCAGCTGAAGCAGGCAGCCAGCACACCCCTCCTCTTCTTCTGTCTCTCTTCTTCTGTCTTTCTGTTCTTCTGGGTGGTTCAGGCTGATTCTCGGGGGACGAGGTGGGGGTCGAAGATTACTGAGGTGGGGCGGAGGGTGGGGTCCTCCATGTGGGTGAGGAGGATGCGGGCCATCTCGGCCGCCATTTCCTCTACCGGTTGGGCGACGGTGGTGAGTTGGGGGCGGGTGAAGTGGGCGGGTTCGCTGTCGTCGAAGCCGACCACCGCGACGTCGGTGGGGACGGCGCGGTGGTGGTCATGGAGGACTTGGAGGGCGCCGGCGGCCATCAGGTCGTTGGCGGCGAAGACGCCGTCGAGGTCGGGGTGGGCGGCGAGGAGTTCGGTCATCGCCAGTTCGCCGCTCTCCCGGGTGAAGTTGCCCTTGGCAACGGGAACGTATGCCTGGCCGTGCCGCGCCATCGCCTGCCGGAAGCCGTTCAGCCGACCCTGCGCCGCCGGCACGTCGCTGGGCCCGGCGATGGTGACTACTCGCCGGCACCCGCGGCTGACCAGGCGGTCCGCGGCGAGGGAGGCGCCCAGTTCATGCGCCAGATCGACGTAGCTGATCGGCACATCCTGACCGGGTCGCGCGAAGAGAACAGCGGGAATGCCTGCGTCGACGAACAGACCCGGCAACGTGTCGTCAGAGTGAGTGGAGACCAGCAGCGCGCCGTCGGCCTTGCCCTGACGTACGTAGCTCACTGCATCCGCCCGGGCGGCGTCGGAATCCGCGAGCACCAGCGTCGGGTGCACCTTGCGCGGCAAAAGACTTCGCACCACCCCTGACGTCACCCGGCCGAAGAACGGGTCGCCCAGCACCTGCTCCGCCGAGCCGTCCGAGCCCGAGATGATCAACGCGATCGCGCCGGCCTTGCGGGTGACCAAGCTCCGGGCGACGGTGTTCGGGATGTAGCCGGTCGACTGCACGGCCGCTTGCACCTTCGAGCGCATCTTCTCGTCGACCGACTCGACCCCGTTGATGACCCGCGAGGCGGTGGCGCGCGACACCCCCGCGACCCGGGCGACATCCACCAGGGTCGGAGGCCGATTGCTCTTCATGGCATCGGATCGTAGCTGCGTCAACGCGTTCCCCCTCGTGGTTCATCCACAGGTACGGCGACCCGGAGGCCGCCGTACCTCCAGCGATCAGCGCTTGTAGACGCCGAACTCGTACAGCGAATAGCCGAAGCCGGTCCCCCGCTGGGTCCCGGTCAGCCGGACGTAGCGACCGGAGCCGGTCAGCGCCAGGTCGTCGACATCGCCGTTGCCGTCGGCCGTGCTGTAGAGCGGCCTCCAGGTGTTGCCGTCGTCGGACGCCTCGATCCGGTACGACCGTGCGAACGCGCCCTCCCAGATCAGCTGGACCCGGTCGAACGACGTCACCGCGCCGAGATCCACCTGCACCCACTGCGGATCTGACCAGTCGCTCGCCCACCGAGTGGTGTTGTTGCCATCCGTCACGTTCGACGGCGGGTACGGCGCACCGTTCCCGACCTGCTGGTACGACGACGCCGTCGCGGGCTTGCCGCGAGCCACGTTCATACCCTCCACCGGCGGAGCCACCACGCGGAAGGACCTGGTCTCGATCCCGACGTTGCTCTTGCCGTCACGGACGTAGTCGTACAGCTTCCAGACGCCAAGGCGCTGCGGCACGGTCACGATGAACGGCCCGGTCCCGCTCGACGGAGTACCGACCAGTGCGCCGCTTCCGTCGATGTACTTGCCGCCGACCTTGAACTCGTGGGTCAGCGGGTCGCCGTCCGGATCAGTCGCGCTGACGTTGACGGTGATGGTCCCGCCCGCCGGGACGTCCGTAGTACGGCTCAGCGTCATGTTGGTGATGACCGGCGCGGTGTTGCCGCCCGAGGGTCCGCCGTAGGCCTGGCGGACGGCGTAGTACGAGAGCCGCTTCTCGCCGCCGGGGGTCAGGTTGAACCACACGGCGCCGAAGTCGTTCTCGGTGCCGTAGTGGAACAGCGTGGCACCCAGCGCGACTCCCGCGTGGGCGGTGATGCAGTTCCAGGCCTCGAGGTACCCGTCGCGCTTCTGGAGGTCCGTCGGCTCGGTCGGTACTCCGTTGGTGTCGTTCGGCACCTCCCACTCGCCGGCCGGCCCGCCCTCGGTCAGGATGTACGGCTTGGTGTAGCCGCCGTTGATCCAGTCCTGCTTGACCTGGCAGACATGGCCGTACGAGTTGACCGCGAGCAGGTCCAGGTCAGGCGTGTACTGCTTGTAATACGGCCAGGCGCCGGTCCACGCGTCGGTCGAGGTGACGGGGTGGTTCGGGTCGATCGCGTGGATCGCCTTGGTCGCGTCGTTCACGAAGGTGGCGTACGCGATCCGCTGCTGCTCGAGCTCCGCGCCGGAGTAGCAGTTCTGCATGCCGAGCACGGACTCGTTGCCGACGTTCCACATCAGCACGCCCTGGTTGTCCTTGTACTCCGTGGTCCAGCGGCGGATCTCCGCGAGCATGTTCGTCTTGTACGTCGTATCGGTCAGGTAGTTCACACAGCCGCCACTGCCGGGTCCACCACCAGGTTGGAGCCAGAAGCCCGCGATCACGCGCATTCCGTTGGCGGCAGCTGCGTCGAACAGCGGCTTGGAGCTGGTGTCCGTGCCCCACGTGCGGACAGTGTTGACGCCGATCGACTTGAGCTCGGGCAGCCGTGCTCCAGCCTCCGAGGCCGGTGGCCCCCAGGTCAGACCCTTCACCACGTACGGCGCGTCGTTGACGAGCAGCTGCCAGTTCCCCTGGCTACCGGCGATTCGTACCGTGCCGGTACCGGGCTGCGGCCCCTCGTTGCCGGGCGTGCCGTGCACCTCGAACTCCCACAGCGAGTAGCCGTAGCCGCCGACGCGCTTGGTGCCGTAGAGCCGGACGTAACGGCCATTCCCGTTCACAGCAAGGGTTTCGGTGCCGCCGCTACCGGTGGTCGTGCTGTAGATCGGGTTCCAGTCCTGGGCGTTGCTGGACACCTCGATGCGGTAAGTGGTCGCGTACGCCGCCTCCCAGCGCAGTACGACCTGGCTGATGGCGGCGGCCGAGCCTAGGTCTATCTGGATCCACTGGGGGTCCTGGAAGACGCTGGACCACCTGGTGTTCAGGTTGCCGTCGACCGCGGCGCTGGCCGGCGTACCGGCGCCTTCCGACGAGGAGGCCGTCACCGGACGCCCCTGGGACAGCAGGGTTGCCGCTTGGGCGGGTTGAGCCAGTAGAACGACGTTGCCGAGCAGCACTGTGGCTGCCGCGACGGCGGCGGCGAGCGCCGTACGGCCGCGGCGTCTGCGCCGGGACGGCTGCAGGCGGACGCGACGGGTCGCGAAGTCCATCGGGTACTCCTTCGCTGGGTGCGGAGAGCAGGGGCGGATGACTCAGAGAGCGCTCTCTCGCGGTCTGATGGTTACGGCTGCGCCACCTGCTTGTCAACGCCTCGTCACGCTCAGCCGGTTCCGGAACCGTGGACCTCTTGACACTCGGAGGGCGCCGATCGACGCTGTCTCAGAGAGCGCTCTCCCGCGATGTGTCCCACCGCGGGCTGCCCATCCATCACCCCGCGGAATCCCCCGACAGGAGGAGATCCGTGTTCAGAAGAAGAAAAGCCCTGTCCGCCGGCGGCCTGGCCGCCCTCACCATCGCCGCCCTGCTGACCGCCGTCACCGGACCATCGGCGCAGGCCGACGACCTCGTCACGCACCACGAGTTCCAGGTGAACTGCACGGTCCATCACCGTGCCAACGACGACCCGATCGTGTTCCCGAACATGCCGGGCGCCTCGCACGAGCACAGTTTCGTCGGCAACACCACGACGAACGCCGCCAGCACGCTCAACTCTCTGATGGCTCCCGGCCCGGGTGCCAGCACCTGCCTCAACCCCGACGACCTCTCGGCGTACTGGTGGCCGACGATGTTCCGGGGCAACGACCCGATCATCCAGACCTGGCACCAGACCATCTACTACAAGTCGGGCATCCTGCGGTACCAGGACGTCCGTCCGTTCCCGCCGGGCATCCGGTTCGTCGTCGGTAGCCCGACAGCGACGCAGGACGCCTTCCGTACCGCGCCCGGCGCGGTCGAGGGCTGGGAGTGCGGCGACAGCTTCCACAACTGGGACTTCCCGGCGAACTGCCCACTCGGGACCCAGGTCAACATCCGCTACCAGGCCCCGAGTTGCTGGGACGGCGTCAACCTGGACTCCGCCGATCACAAGAGCCACATGGCCTACCCGGTCAACGGCGTCTGTCCCGCGAGCCACCCGTCACCGTTGCCGATGCTCGAGTTCAAGATCGCGTTCCCTGCCGACGGCGACATGGCAGGGATCCGGTTGGCGAGCGGCCGCGGCTATTCCTGGCACTACGACTTCTTCAACGCCTGGGACCCGCCGACGCTGGCGGCCCTGGTGAGCCACTGCATCAACGGCGGTCTCCAGTGCAACTCCCGCGGCTTCGACCTCTACAAGCCGGAGCGCGGCCAGATCCTCGGCGACAACTACCGGCTCCCCGGTAGGCCGACGATCTGACAGGTACTCGAGGTGCCGGGACCGGGCAGAGTCCCGGCACCTCGAATTCTCAGGAGGAGAACGCCGCGTCGAACGACGCGGTGGGCGGGTCGAAGGCGAGCGAGCGGACGAACTGCAGGGCCTCGGGCGCGCCGACCAGGCGGTCCATGCCGGCGTCCTCCCACTCGACCGAGATCGGGCCGGTGTAGCCGATCGTGTTGAGCATCCGGAAGCACGCCTCCCACGGGACGTCGCCGTGCCCGGTCGAGACGAAGTCCCAGCCGCGGCGCGGGTCGCCCCAGGCCAGGTGCGAGCCCATCCGGCCGTTGCGGCCGTTGCCGACCTGACGCTTCGCGTCCTTGCAGTCGACGTGGTAGATCCGGTCCTTGAAGTCCCACAGGAACCCGACCGGGTCGAGGTCCTGCCAGACGAAGTGGCTCGGGTCCCAGTTGAGCCCGAACGCCTCGCGGTGCCCGATCGCCTCCAGCGTCGCCGTGGTCGACCAGTAGTCGTAGGCGATCTCGGACGGGTGTACTTCGTGCGCGAACTTCACGCCGGCCTCGTCGAACACGTCCAGGATCGGGTTCCACCGGTCCGCGAAGTCGGCGTACCCGGCTTCGATCATCGACGTCGGAACCGGCGGGAACATCGCCACGGTCTTCCAGATCGACGAGCCGGTGAACCCGACCACCACGTCCACGCCGAGCCGGCGGGCGGCGCGGGCCGTCGTACCCATCTCCTCGGCCGCACGTCGGCGGACGCCCTCGGGGTCGCCGTCGCCCCAGATGTGGGCCGGGAGGATCGCCTGGTGCCGCTGGTCGATCGGGTCGTCGCAGACCGCCTGGCCGAGCAGGTGGTTCGAGATCGTCCAGACCTTCAGGTTGTACTTCTCCAGGATGTCCCGGCGGTTCCGTACGTAGCTGTCGTCCTCCGCGGCCTTGCGGACGTCGAGGTGGTCACCCCAGCAGGCGATCTCCAGCCCCTCGTACCCCCATTCGGACGCCAGCCGGGCCACCTCCTCGAACGGCAGGTCGGCCCACTGGCCGGTGAACAGGGTGATCGGTCGTGCCATGACGTTCCACTCCTTCTAGGCAAGGGAAAAAGCTGTGATGAAAGAGGCCGGTGGGTGGTGAGGAGAGTCGTTCGGTGCAGGGCTGCGGTTGGTGAGCGTTGAGGCGAAGACGGTGGGGCGGTCGCCTGCGTGAAGTGGGCGGTGGTGGGGCTGGGGTGGGGGTGTCCCCGGCGCCATGGCCGGAGCGCTGGTTGGGCGCCGGGGACGAGGACCGGCGGACCGGTCCCCCGTCAGCCGTGCGGAACCGCCCTCCCGGCCGTGGGGCGGGGCCGAACCACCCCGGCGGGACGGGAGCTCCTGCGCGCCTCTCCGCGTCGCGCAGGGTGCGGTTTCGCACGGTGACGATCATCGGGTCAGAGCCTCGACTTCAGGTCCTGGCCCACAGCTGTCAGCAGCGTCCGGGCCGGTACGTCGCGCACCGTCCGCGCCTTGGCCAGGTAGAGATCCAGGGCGATCGCGGCCACCTGCGGGCGACCACGGTTCTGCTGCTGTTCGGCCAGGCCGAGCTGCACCTTCATCACCGTGGCGGTTGCCAACGGCACCGTCCCGGCGACTCGATACCGCTCGACCAGCTTGATGGCTTCGGCGTACGTCGCGACGACGGTGAACGGCACCTTCGTCACCGACGCGTTGCCGGCCTTGTCCTTCGCCACCACGGCCAGCTCATGCGCACCGAGCCCGAGCGCGACGCCATCCAGCTTGCCGCCGGCCGGCACCGCCTTCCCGTCGACGGTGAGCGTCACCCCATCCACGCCGGAGAGCGCGTCCGTCGCCGTGGCCGCGACCGTGGCCGTGCTGGCGACGCCGAGCTCGGCGCCCGGCGCCAGACCGGTCACGACCGCCTTGGGAGCGGTCCGATCGATCTTCACCGAGATCGACTCCGGCGCCGACACGTTGCCCGCGGTGTCACTGGCCCGCACCTGGATGGTGTGGGTCCCGTCCGCCGCCAGGTTGATCGGCGTCGTGTACTCCGCCCAGTCGCCGTCGCCGACCTTCTGCTCGAGGTAGAGCTGACCCGGCAGGTTGTCCGTCGCCATCGCCGTCACGGCGACCGCGTCCGTCCACCAACCATTCGAACCCGACGGAGCGGACGGGTTCGCCGACAGGTTCACCTGCGGCGCCACCGTGTCCCGGACGAGCTTGAAGTAGTCGAACTTCGCCGTCTTCGAGGCGACCTGGTCGACCCCGAAGGCATAGATCCCGAAGCTCGCCGAGCTCAGCGCGCTGTTGGTGACGGCCGGCAGCGCCGTCCACGCCAACCCGTCCGCGCTGTACGACCCGGTGTACGTCGACCCGCTCTTGGCCAGCCGCAGATACCAGACACCCTGGGTAGGTGGCGGCGACGCGTTGGGAGCCGGCTGAACGATCGCGTTGTTGACCTCGCTGCGCAGCTCGATCCCCCGGGTCACGGTGCCACCAGAGGCGTTCGTGGTGAGGAAGTCCAGCTTCACGTAGTTCGCGTCGTCGCCGTAGACCATCAGGCCGCCCTGCTGGTACGCCTCGTTGAACGCGGACCCGTCCACCTTGGTCTCGATCGTCCAGTCACCGTCGGGAGCCGGCTGCAGCAGCAGGTTCTTCGGGTTCGTGGCCGTGCCCTGGTAGATGTCGTCCTTGCTCGTGTCGATCTCGATCGCTCCGCCGGTCACCCGGTACGCCGTCGGGTCGGGCCGCACGCTGGCGGACCACCGGCAGGCGTCGAGCGCAGTACCGTCGAACTGGTCGTCCGGGGTCGGCACCTCGGCGGTGTCGTCCGGGGTGATGGTGAAGTAGTCGAACTGTGCGGCCAGCGGCAGTGCCTCGGTCCGGTTGGCCAGCCCGAACAGACCGATCCGGGGATTGGAGATCCCAGCCAACTGCTTGGTCTCGGGCATGTCGACGAACGTCGCCCCGTCAGCGCTGTACGACGCCCTGAGGTTCTCGCCGTTGCTGGTGAACCGCACCCACACGGTGTCCGGGTACGCCGCGCCCAGGTTGGCCGTGTTCGACGCGGCCACCTCGTTCGGCGTACCGGCTTCCTCGCGGATGAACTGGAAGATCCGGTCAGCCGCCGAGGGTGCGCCGGTCGAACGACCCTGCAGCACCATCTTCGCGTAGTTGTCGTCGTCGCCGTACACGATCAACCCGGCCTGCTGGTAGGCCAGCCGGGCCGGCATGGTCAGCTTCGCCGTCGCCTGCCAGGCACCTGCCGGCAGCGGCTGGAGCACGATGTTCGGCGTGTTCGTGTTGCCGGTTCCGTAGATGTCCGTCGCCGTCAACGGCAGCACCAGGTTGCCGTTGCTGACAGCAAGCTCCTGGTTGCCTCGGACAATGGAGCTCCAGCGGCCGGTGTTCACCGCGGTACCGTCGAAGCCGTCGGAACGGCCGGTCAGGCAGGTCGGCGGCGCGGTCGCGTCCACCTTCACCTGGACGTGCGACGTGCCCGCCGCGCCCCGGGAGTCGGTGACCGTGACAGTGGCGTCGTGGGTCCCGGAGGTCGTGTAGGTGTGGCTGACGGAAGCACCGGTCGCGGTCGCGCCGTCCCCGAAGCTCCAGGTGTAGGTCAGCGGCAGGTCACCTTCGGGATCGGTCGCCGTCGCCGTGAAGTCGACCTTCAGCGGCGCCTTGCCCTGCACCGGTGTCGCCGTGATGCTCACCGACGGGCGCTGGTTGTCCGTCACGCCCTTGCCGATGAACTTCACCCAGTTGACGTTCAGCTGCCCGGTCGTCTTGACGAAGTACAGCGGGCCGCTTGCCAACGTCGCACCACTCACGTCGGCGGTGAAGTTGGCATAGGTCTGCCAAGCCCCCGTCGGCGTCACCTGGATCGTCGCCACCACCGGTCCGTCGGTCGGCGAACCGGTCCGCACCTGCACGGTCGCACCGGCATCAGGTGAGGCAGCCCGCAGCTGGATCTGGTTGATCCCGGTCAGGTTGGTCGGCTTCCAGCCCCACCAGTCACCATCCTCGATGAATCCGATGTTCTTGCCGCCACCGGCGATGTCACCGGTGTCCTCGACCTGGACGCCGGGAGTCGCGCCCGGGCCACCGGTCTCGTCGTAGTACTCCGCCTCGCGGGTCTTCGGCTGCAGCTGGACCACCTTCTGGGTGGTGATCTTGCCCGTGCCCGGCGCGCCCTTGTCGGTGTAGGTGACGGTCACGATGCCGAAGATGTTGGCTCCGACATGGCCCTCGTCACCCGGCAACGGGAAGCTCCCCTCGCAGCCGCGGTACTGCTCGTAGCCGTGCGCGTGCTCGTCATGGCCGAGCGCCGGCTGCGTGATGACGTCGTCGCAGTCGACCGTGCCGTCCTCGGGATCGGTGACGGTGACCTTGTACTTCACCGTGTCGCCGAAGTCGAAGAACCCGCCGTCGACCGGCGCCTCCACGGTGATCGTCGGCGCGGTGTTCCCGGCCGTGATCGTGCGGTTGGAGACAGCTGTCCGGCCATCGCTGTCGGTCACGGTCAACCGGGCCGTGAAGACGCCCGCTGCCGTGTAGGTGTGCGAGGGCTTGGCCTCGGTGCTGTCCGTCGTGCCGTTGCCGTCGAAGTCCCACGCCAGCGTGATCGGCTGACCGTCCGGATCCCGCGACCCGGTCGAGTCGAAGGCGACCGTCAACGGAACCGGCCCGGACGTCTTGTCCGTCGTGAACTGCGCGATCGGCGCGCGATTGCCTTGTACGTAGTCGATCCGGTAGATGCCGGAGTCGGCGTTGTTGCCGCCGAACCCGCTCCCCCACTCGATCACGTAGAGCGCTCCGTCGGGCCCGAACTGCAGCGCGTGCGGCCGGATGAAGCTCAGCTTCTGTAGCATCCGGGACACGTCGGCGACCTTGGTCCGGTCGTCGTTCAGCTGCACCGAGAACAGCCGGCTGTCGTTCCAGTCGGCAAACACGGCCTTGCCGTCGAAGTACTTCGGCCACTTGCGGTCGGAGTCGCTGTCCGGGTTGAACTTGTAGGCGCCGCTCGTCATCGGCGCGCCGCTGCCGCCGATCTCCGGCGAGCCGGTCGTCGACTTGCCCATCCAGAGGCTGGCCGGGATTGCCGCCGGCAACTGGGTGATCCCGGTGTTGTTCGGCGAGTTGTTCACCGGCGCCGCACAGTTGAAGGCAGCGCCCGCCGCACCGGTCTCGAAGTTGTAGTCGTTGTACGGCGTGTTGTTGCCGACGCAGTACGGCCAGCCGTAGAAGCCCGGCTTCTCCAGGATGTCCCACTCGACCCGGCCGTCCGGACCGCGCGTCGGGGAGACCTGACCCGCGTCCGGTCCGTAGTCCGCCACGAACAGGTGGTTCGTAGCCGGGTCGATGCCGATCCGGAACGGGTTGCGGAAGCCCATCGCGTAGATCTCGGGCCGCGTCTTGGCGGTGCCGGCCGGGAACATGTTGCCCGCGGGGATCGTGTACGACCCGTCCGCCTCCGGGTGGATCTTCAGTACCTTGCCGTTCAGGTTGTTGCTGTTGGCGGAGCTGCGCTGGGAGTCCCAGGCGGACCGGCCGGTGCGCTCGTCCAGCGGCGAGTAGCCGTCGGAGTCGAACGGGTTGCTGTTGTCGCCGGTGGCGATGTAGAGGTTGCCGTCACCGTCGAACTCGAGCGCACCACCCGCGTGGCAGCACTGGTCCCGCTGGGTGTCGACCCGCAGTACCTGCTTCTCACTGGCGAGGTCGAGCGTGTCGCCGTTCACCTTGAACCGCGAGACCTTGTCGTGCGGGTCGGCGCCGGTCGGCGAGTAGTACAGGTAGAGGAAGCCGTTCTGCGCGAAGGCCGGGTCGAGCGCGATGCCGAGCAGCCCGAACTCCTGGCCGGTGTAGACGTTCAGGGTGCCGGCGGTCAGCACGCTGCCGTCGGTCTTGACGATCTTCACCGCGCCGTTGCGGTCGATGTAGAAGACCCGCCCGTCCTCGGCGATCGTCAACTCCATCGGGTTGGAGGTGTCGTCGTCCAGGGCGACCTTCTGGTAGCTGTCGCTCAGCGAAGCGCCACAGTCGGCCGGCAGTACGCCCGCGGCGGTCTTGATGCCGCCGAGCAGGTGCTTGCGGAAGACAGGATCGGCGAACGACTCGATCGTGTGCCCCATGCCCGTGTACCAGGCGCGGCCGCCGTCGTAGTCCTGGCACCACGCGATCGGGTGCTCCGGGCCCATGTTGCCGCCCGTGTACGACGTCTCGTCGAGCGAGGCCAGGACGTGCACGGCATCGCGCGGGTTGGAGCGGTAGTTGTACCACTCGTCCGTGCGGTTCCAGGTCGTCGGCGCCTCGGCGGTCGAGGGGTGTGCGTGGTCCTCCACCTTCACGTTGGCGTTCGGCGTACCGGGCGGGTGGCTGTCGAAGTAGCTCCCGACCAGCTTGCCGTACCAGGGCCACGCGTACTCCGTGTCGGAGGCCGCGTGCACCCCGGCGTAGCCGCCGCCGTTGCGGATGTACCGCTCGAAGGCTGCCTGCTGGTCGGCGTTCAGCACGTCACCGGTGGTCGACAACCAGATGACCACCTCGTACTTCGCCAGTTCGGCGTCGTTGAACATCGTCGAGTCCTCGGTCGCGGTGACCGTGAACCCATCCGCTGCCGCCAAGTCCTTGATCGCCTGGATCCCGGTCGGGATCGAGTCGTGCCGGAACCCGGCGGTCTTGCTGAACACCAACGCGTTGAACGTCTCGTCGCCGTGCCCCGGGTGGGCCTGGGCGGTGGTCGCGGTCAAAGGGATCGCCAGCGCGGCGATCAGGGCGAGCACGAGGGCACGGACCAAAGTCCCGTGCCTGCGTAGCTGGATCATCGGGAGCTCCTCATGGGTCGGATAAGGTGCGCGCTCCATGTGCCTCGGGCCGGGTGTCGTTCGAGCGCCAACGGCGCCCGAGGACATCCGACACGGGGCACGAGTCCCCGGGCGGGTCCCGGGATGTTCGGCCCTGGTACAGCTACTGCTTTCCCGTGCTCTGCCCTGCGCGGGATTGATCGCTCAGCGAACGCCGAGCAGGTGGTCCATCGCCAGCTGGTCGAGACGTTCGAAGCCGAGTCCGCGCTCGGCCAGCGCGTCCGGGTCGTACGTTGCCTTGCGCAACTCGTCGAGGCTCTCGCCGGCCCCCAGCGTCGGCTGCGCGAGCTCGGTCACGCGCGCCGCGGCGACCGCCTCGGCCACCTCCGGGTCGGCTCGGAACGCCTGCACCTTCTCCCGCAGGATCACGTAGTTCCGCATGCAACCGCGCGCGGTCTCCCAGACACCTTCGAGGTCCTCGGTCCGCGGCGGCTTGTAGTCGAAGTGCACGTAACCGTCGTAGCCCGGTCCGCCCGAAGACCCCTGCAGTACGTCGACCGTCCAGAACGCCTCACGCAGGTTGCCCGCACCGAAGCGCAGGTCCTGGTCGAACCGGGGGCCGTGCTGACCGTTCAGGTCGATGTGGAACAGCTTGCCGTGCCACAACGCCTGGGCGATCCCGTGCGCGTAGTTGAGCCCGGCCATCTGCTCGTGGCCGACCTCCGGGTTGATCCCGACGAGCTCGGGGTGCTCGAGGTCGTTGATGAAGGCGATCGCGTGCCCGATGCTCGGCAGCAGGATGTCGCCGCGCGGCTCGTTCGGCTTCGGCTCGAGCGCGAAGCGGATGTCGTAGCCCTGCTCCTGGACATAGCTGGTGAGCAGGTCCATGGACTCCTTGTACCGGTCCAGGGCCGCGTGCACGTCCTTGGAACCACCCGACTCCGAACCCTCGCGACCACCCCAGAGCACGTACGTCTTGGCCCCGAGCTCGGCGGCCAGATCGACGTTGCGGAGCACCTTCGCCAGCGCGTACCGGCGTACGTCGCGGTCGTTGGCGGTCAGGCCGCCGTCCTTGAAGACGGGGTGGCTGAACAGGTTGGTGGTCGCCATCTCGACGACCATGCCGGTGTCGGCCAGCGCCTTGGTGAACCGCTCGAGCACCTGCTGACGGCGGCTGTCGTCAGGGACCAGATCGTCGTCGTGGAACGAGATCGCCGCGGCGCCGAGCTCGGCCAGCTTCTCCACCGCCAGGACCGGGTCGAGCGGCGGGCGGACCGCGGTACCGAAAACGTCGACGCCCTCCCAGCCCACGGTCCACAGACCGAAGGAGAACTTGTCGTCCTTGGACGGGGTATATGAATTCACGAAGGAATCTCCTGCCATTGTCGGGAGGCCGAGCTGTCCTCGACCGCGGCCAGCACGCGCTGGACCTGCAGGCCGTCCGCGAACGAGGGCGCCGGGTCGGTGCCCTCGGCGATCGCGGTGACGAGATCGACCACTTGGTGGGTGAAACCGTGCTCGTAGCCGAGCAGGTGCCCCGGCGGCCACCAGGCGGCGACGTACGGGTGCACGGCCTCGGTCGCGAGGATCCGCCGGAAGCCGGCCGTGGCCGGGTCCTCGGTCGCGTCGTAGAAGTGGAGTTCGTTCATGTCCTCGAAGTCGAACGCGAGACTACCCTCGGAGCCGTTGATCTCCAGCCGGATCGCGTTCTTGCGGCCGGTGGCGAACCGGGTCGCCTCGAAGACGCCGAGCGCGCCGCTGCCGAACCGGGCCAGGAAGATCGCCGCGTCGTCGACCGTGACCGGACCACGCTCGGCGCCGGCCTCGCCCGACAGCCCACTGTGCGCGGCCGCCACCGGACGCTCCTTGACGAACGTCTCCAACTGACCGCTCACCTCCGCGATCCGGTCGCCGGTGATGTACTGCGTCAGGTCGACGATGTGTGCGCCGATGTCGCCGAGCGCGCCCGAGCCGGCCTTCTCCTTGTCCAGCCGCCACGACAGCGGCGCCTCCGGATCGGCGATCCAGTCCTGCAGGTACTGCGCCCGCACGTGGCGGATGGTGCCGAGCTTGCCCTCAGCAACCAGCTGCCGGGCCAGCCCGATGGCCGGCACCCGGCGGTAGGTGAACCCGACCATCGACCTGATCCCCTTGGCCGCCGCCTCGGCCGCCGCGGCAGCCATCTGCTCGGCCTCCGCGACGGTGTTGGCCAAGGGCTTCTCACACAGCACGTGCTTGCCGGCCCGCAACGCGGCGATCGCGATCTCGGCGTGGCTGTCCCCCGGCGTGCAGACGTCGATCAGTTGCACGTCGTCGCGGGTGAGCAGCTTGCGCCAGTCGGTCTCGGTCTCGTTCCAGCCGAGCTTGGTCGCGGCCGCCTCGACCGCCTCCGCGTTGCGACCGCACAGCACGGTCATCGCGGGATTCAGCGGCAGGTCGAAGAAGCGCGGCGCGCTGCGCCAAGCCTGTGAGTGGGCGGCACCCATGAAGGCGTACCCGATCAGGCCGATGCCCAGGTTCGTCATACGTTCTCTACTCCTTCAACTCAGCTCTCGAGAGCAACTCAGCTCTCGAAGGCGGTCGGCAGGTACTGGTCCACGTTGTCCTTGGTGACGACCGGCGCGTACAGCTGGACCGTGCGCGGTACCTCGACCTCCACCAGGTCGCCCAGGGCCTTCTTCTGGACCAGCAGCCGGGCGAGCCGGACGCCGTCCGCGCCCTGGGTGGACGGGTAGATGACGGTCGCGCGGAGCAGCGTGTTGCCGGCCTTGATGTCGCGCATCACGTTGGCCGACCCGGCGCCGCCGACCACGAAGAACTCCTTGCGGCCGGAGTTCTTGATCGCCGCCATCACGCCGACCCCCTGGTCGTCGTCGTGGTTCCAGATCGCGTCGATCTTCGGCGCCGCCTGCAGCAGGTTGGCGGCGGCCTTCTCACCGGACTCGACGGTGAACTCCGCCGCGACCCGGTTGTTGACCTTCAGCCCGCAGTCCGCGAGCGCCTCCTTGAACCCCGTACTGCGGGCCTGGGTGAGCGGCAGCGAGTCGATGCCGGCGATCTCGGCGATGACCGCGTCCTTCTTGCCCTTCATCTCCTTGCAGATGTAGGTGCCGGCGGACACGCCCATGCCCTTGTTGTCGCCGAGCACGGTGGTCCGGGCCGCGAAGGTGCTGTCGAACTCGCGGTCGACGTTCACCACCGTGATGCCGGCCTCCATCGCCTTGGTCGCCACCGGGGTGAGCGCGGCACCGTCGAACGGCAGCAGCACGATCGCGTCGACCTTCTGGTTGATGAAGGTCTCCACCTGGCTGATCTGCAGGTTCACGTCGTTGGTGCCCTCGGCGACGATCAGCTCGACGTCGGAGAACTTCTTCGCCTCCGCCTGGGTGGCCTTCGTGATCGCGCCCATCCAGCCGTGGTCGGCGGCCGGCGCGGAGAAGCCGATCTTCACCTTCTGGCCCGGCTCGTCGTTCTTGCCGGCGGCGACGTTGTTGTTGGCTCCCGTGTCCGTCGTCTTCTCGGCTTCGGGGGTGTTGCTGGTGCAGGCGATCAGTGCCAGCGAGCTGACCCCGACCAGGGCCGCGGTGCGCAGTAATCGGCCGGAACGTACAGACATCTTGTCCTCCAAAAGACGGTGTTGCTCTTTACAGGGGTTTGTTCGCACAACTAGTGAGCGGAGTCATTGCTGACCCCACCCCACCACCCCGGTCAGGTGGCTCGGGCGGCCAGGCGTTGCTGGAGGAGGACCGCGATCACGATGATCAGGCCCTTCGCCACCGACTGGGCAGAGATGCTCAGGTTGTTCAGGGTGAAGACGTTGTTCAGGGTGGTGAAGATCAGTACGCCGAAGACGGTGCCGACGATGGTGCCGCGGCCGCCGGACAGCAGCGTGCCGCCGATCACCACGGCGGCGATCGCGTCGAGTTCGTAGAGCCCGCCGTGGGTGGAACTGCCGGTCGTCGTACGGGCCATCAGCATCACCGCGGCGATGCCGCAGCACAGACCGAGCAGCACGTAGAGGGCGACGGTGTGCCGCTGCACCTTGATACCGGCCAGCCGGGCCGCCTCGGCGTTCCCGCCGACCGCGAAGGTACGGCGGCCGAAGGTGGTCCGGTTGAGCAGCACCCAGCCTGCCGCCGCGACGAGCACGAACATCCAGACCAGCACCGGTACGCCGAGCACCGAGCCGCCGAAGAAGTCCACGAAGGAGTTCACCGAGATGATCTGGGTCCGGCGGTCGGACAGGATCTCGGCCAGACCCCGGGCGCCGGCCAGCATCGCCAGCGTCGCTATGAACGGGACTATCTTGCCGTAGGCAACCAGTAACCCGTTGACCAGGCCACAGGCGGCGCCGACCAGCAGTGCGGTGCTGACCATGAAGATCCAGTGGAAGTCCGCGGCCATCTGCTGGGTCGCCAGCGTGGTCGCCCAGACCGAGGCGAGCGCGACGATCGCGCCGACGGACAGGTCGATGCCGCCGCCGGTGATCACGAACGTCATGCCGATGCTGACCACGCCGATCACCGCGGCCAGCCGCAGGATGGTCAGCACGTTGGCGGTGCTGGCGAACCGGTCTCCCGCGGTGACGATGCCGACGATGCAGAGCAGCACCAGCGCGATCACCAGGCCGACGTTGCGGCCGGCCCCGCCCTTGAGCAGGTTCTGCACCTGGCTCCCGCTGCCGCCGTTGCCGCCGCCGGGACCGGACCGGCCGCTGCGCGGAGCGGTCTCGGTCGGATCGACCTCGACCATCGCCTGGCCGGACCCCGAGACCGCCTGAGCGGGCAGGCCCGGCCCGGGAGTCGGTGGCACCTGGGGCACCTCGTCCTGGGTCGCCTGGGATCGTGCGACTTCCTCACCCATCACACGGCACTTCCTTCCATCACCAGGTCGAGGACCCGGTGTTCGTCGATTTCCTGCGCGGGGCCCGTGTGCACGGCCCGCCCCTCCCGCATCACCACGACCCGGTCGGCCAGACCGAGCACCTCCTCGACCTCGCTCGAGACCAGCACGATCGCGACCCCGTTGGCGGCCAGTTTGCGCACGAGCGCGTAGATCTCCGACCGCGCTCCCACGTCGACTCCCCGGGTCGGCTCGTCCAGCAAAAGCACCCGGCAGTCCCGCATCAGCCAGCGGGCCAGCACGACCTTCTGCTGGTTGCCGCCGGACAGGTTGCGGACGGGATGTTCGACCCCCGGTGGGCGGACATCCAGCGCCTTGGTCAGTTCCTCGGCGGCCTCCCGCTCGGCCCGGCCGTTGAGGAATCCCCCGCTGGCGAACCGGCCCATGCTCGACACGGTGATGTTCTTGAAGACCGCCTCGTCGAGCAGCAGCGCCTGGCTCTTCCGTTCTTCAGGAGCAAGCCCGACTCCCGCCTTCACGGCGGCCTGGACCTGGCCCGGCCGCAGTTCCGCCCCGTCGACGCGAACGGAACCAGTCGCGGCCCGGCGAGCGCCGTACACGGTCTCCAGTACTTCGGAACGCCCCGAGCCGACGAGTCCCGCGAGGCCGAGGATCTCCCCGGCCCGGACCGAGAACTCGATGTCCGCGAACTCCCTGGGCCGGGACAGGTTGCTCACCTCGAGCACGACGGGCGCGTCGGACCGGATCTCGGCGCGCGGGGGGAACACGTACTCGATCGAGCGGCCGGTCATCAGCCGGATCAGTTCGGAGGTCGGCGTTTCCCGGGCGTCCAGTCCGGTGGCGACGGTGGCGCCGTCCTTCAGCACGGTGACCCGGTCGCCGATCTCGCGGATCTCCTCGAGCCGGTGGGAGATGTAGACGACGGCGACACCGCGCGAGGTGAGGTCGCGGATCACCCGGAACAGGTTGTCGACCTCTTCGGAGTCGAGCACGGCCGACGGCTCGTCCATCACGATCAGCCGGGCCTCACGCGACAGCGCCCGGGCCATGCTGACCACCTGCTGGCCGGCCGCGGACAACAGCCCGACAGTTCGGCCCGGCGGGATCTCTCCGTGGCCGAGGCCCTGCAGGATCTCCCGAGCGCGGGTGTTCGCCTCGTGCCGGCGGGTCAGGCCGAAGCGGGCCGGCTCGTGACCGAGGAACACGTTCTCGGCCACGGTCAGGTCGGGCACGAGGTCCAACTCCTGGTAGATCGCCGCGATCCCCAGCCGCATCGAGTCCGCCGGGGTGTTCAGCGTGACCTCGGCGCCATTGGCGAAGATCGTCCCCGCGTCCGGCTTGTGCGCGCCGGTCAGCACCCGGATCAGCGTCGACTTGCCGGCGCCGTTCTGGCCGAGCAGGCAGTGCACCTCGCCGCGGCGGATGTCGAGATCCACCCCGTCGAGGGCGCGAACGCCCGGGAACTCCTTGACGATCCCGGTCATCCGCAACAGTTCTTCAGTGCTCATTGGGCTACTCCTGCCGCGTCGCGGCCGACGAGGGTGGGATCGAGGAAGACCTGGTCCAGCGAGATCTGGGCGCCGCCGCGAACCGCGGCGGCGAAGCCGAGCTCGGACTGGACCACCCGGCAGCCGCCGCCGTCCGGCGCGATCACGCGGTCGCGGATCGCCGTCTCCAGCGGCTCTTTCAGCCACGGCCCGAGGACGGCGAAGTAGCCGCCCAGCACGAGCACGTCAGGGTTCAGGATGTTCACCAGGATCGCTCCCCCAATTCCCAGCCAGGTACCGACATCTGCCAACGCCCGCAGCGTCCGGGCTCCCCCTGCCTCGGCCCTGCGGGTGATCTCGGCCAGGCGCTGCTCCACATCCAGCGACGGGTCGCGCACCGGGTCGTCCGAATCAGTTGCCTTGTTCAACAAAGCGGTCAGGCCGACGACGGTCTCCCAGCAGCCGGTCCGGCCACAGCCGCAGATCCCGCCGGCCGGGGCGACCGGCATGTGGCCGACCTCGCCGCTGAACCCGTGACCACCGCGTAGGAGGTGCCCCCCGGCGACCATGCCGCCGCCGACACCGACCGCGCCGGTGAGCAGCACGATGTCCTCGACCTTGGAGTCACCCGCCGATTCCGCGGCCGTCTTCATCTCGGAGTACGCCGCCAGCGCGGCCAGGTTCGCCTCGTTGTCCACCCGCACCGGATACACCGGGGTGCCGAGCCGGGCGCGCATCTCGTCGACCACCGGGACCTCGGTCCAGCCGAGGTTCGGGGCCAGCTTGAGCGAGCCGGTGGAGCTCTGGACCAGGCCGGGCACGGCCAGGGTGACTCCGGCTGTCTGGCCGCCGCGGGCGACCACCGCGTCCACCGCCTCACGAATCAGCTCCGCCAACTGGTCGAGCGTCGTACCGGGGGCGAGGTGGGCGACATCGAGGGGGACGCGTCGTTCGGTGACGGTCTCGCCGCTCAGGTCGAGCGCGGTGACAGCCAGGTAGTCGACGTTGATTTCGGCACCGACGCCGCAAACGCCGCGACCATCGAGCTCGACGAGCTGGCCGGGGCGGCCTAGCACGCCGCGCTCGGGCTCTGCGTTGCCTTCGCGGAGCAGGCCGCGGTCGACGAGTTCGGCGACCAGGCTGCTGACAGTGGCCTTGTTCAGCCCGGTGTCGGCGGCGATCCGGGCTCGGGAGCGGGGTCCCAGCTCGCGGACGTGCCGGAGTACGACGGAGAGGTTGTTGCGCCGGAGCGAGACGTGGTCCGCGGCGACCACTCCACTGCCCGGACGGCTGCCATCCAGCGCCATCAGCCCACCCCTTCTCCCCCGCGGCATCTCGCTCGAAACGAGCTGTTGTGATGCCAGTCACAGACTTTGTCTGTTGAGCCAACAAACTAAGTAGCGGCGGTGCGAACGTCAAGATGTTGCGGGCAGATTTCTTCGATCTTTCTGTCCGATCACCATCATGATCTTGCAAGTTCTGGTCCAACTCTTGCAGCTCGGACTTGCTTACCGCAGCGACCGTTTGTACGCTCACGCCACTCTCCGCAGTCCCTGCCCGCCCCCTTCAGGAGCCTGCACATGCCTCTATCCCGCCGTACCTTCCTGGCCGCGTCCGCGGCCACCGCAGCCGCCGCGACCACTGTCGGCAGCGCCACCTCCGCCTCCGCCACACCGCTTGCCAGTCCGCCCGGCGACGTCGTCGGCAAGATCACGGTCGGCTACCAGGGCTGGTTCGCCTGCGCCGGCGACGGTGCTCCGATCAACGGCTGGTGGCACTGGAGCAACAACTGGGGCCAGCCGCCGTCGCCCACCAACAACGCGCTCGGCAGTTGGCCCGACGTGCGCGACTACACGGCGACGTACCAGACGGCGTACTCGAACCTCGGCAACGGCCAGCCCGCCAAGCTGTTCTCGTCGTACGACCAGCAGACCGTCAACACTCATTTCCAGTGGATGCAGCAGAACGGCTGCGACACGGCCGCGCTGCAACGCTTCAACCCGACCGGCGGCGAAGGCCCGACCCGGGACGCGATGGCCGCCAAGGTCCGGCAGGCGGCCGAGCAGTACGGGCGAAAGTTCTACATCATGTACGACGCCACCGCGTGGGACGCCATGCAGTCGGAGATGAAAGCCGACTGGATCAACAAGATGCGGTCGTACACCTCGTCACCGGCGTACGCGAAGCAGAACGGCAAACCGGTCGTCTGCATCTGGGGCTTCGGCTTCAACGAGCCGAACAAGACCTGGCCGGCCTCGGTCTGCCTGGACGTGGTCAACTGGTTCAAGGCTCAGGGCTGCTACGTGATCGGCGGCGTACCGACGCATTGGCGGCGCGGTGTCGAGGACTCGCGGGCGGGCTATCTGGACGTCTACCACGCGTTCAACATGCTGTCGCCGTGGATGGTCGGCCGGATCCAGGACGTCGCGGGCGCGGATCACTACTACAACAACGTGAACCAGCAGGACCAGGCCGACTGCAACGCGCATGGCATCGACTACCAGCCCTGCGTGATCCCGGGCGATCTGCAGTCCGGTCACCGACGGCACGGCGACCTGATGTGGCGGCAGTTCTACAACCTCACCCGGGTCGGCGTGCAGGGCATGTACATCTCGATGTTCGACGAGTACAACGAGGGCAACCAGATCGCCAAGACCGCGGAGAGCTCGGCCTGGATCCCCAACGGGTCAGGGATTCGCGCCCTCGACGAGGACGGCACGGCGTGTTCCTCGGACTACTACCTGCGGCTCACCAACGACGGCGGCCGGATGTTCAAGGGGCAGCTTCCGCTGACCGCGACCCGGCCGACCCCGCCGATGCCGAGCCAGGGCACCGGCGGCGTGATCTTCTTCGAGCACGTCGACTATCTCGGCGCGGCCGGCCAAGCACTTGCCAAGGGCAACTACACCCGGGCGCAGCTGCAGGCGGCCGGAGTACAGGACAACTGGGCGTCGTCGGTGCGGGTGCCGGCCGGCTGGTCGGTGACGATCTTCGCCGAGGACAACTTCAACGGTCAGAGTTGGACGCGGACCGCCGATACGCCCAACTTCGTGGCGCTGTCGCCGAACGCGAACGACCAGTTGACGTCCTGCCGGATTCAGTAACAGCAGCCAGGTCCGGCTCCGTTCAGGGGCCGGACCTTCCGCTGTCAGAACGCTGAGGCTGTCAGAGCAGTTCGAGGCTGTCGGTGGCCAGGGTGATGACGGCGCCGTCGAGGTGCAGCCGGCAGGCGATCGCGTGGCCGGCACACGTCATCAGCGCCGGTCCCGCGACGTCGACGACGCGGTAGGCGACCGGCTGGGTGCAACGCTCCACCACGGCTTCCTGCTCCCGGTGGCAGCCGAGCACGTGGCAGGTGACGACCTCGCCGACATTCATCAGCGTCAGGCCGTGGTCGGCGCAGATACCCCACGACACCCCGCAGGTCTGGCCTTCGGTCGCGGCCAGCCGGACCAGATTGCCGGCCGTCGTCTCCAGTTCGCCGGCGACCGCGCGGAAGGTGTCCGCGGCCTCGTCGAGATCGCGGCGGAACTGGCGGGACTCGACCGACTCCGGCAGCCCCTTGGTGGCATCCAGCAGGTTCTCGGACAACGCCATCGCGGCCACGGCGATCTGATCCACGCGCACCGGCGTACCGAATCCGTTCGCGGGAGCCTCACCGTTCTGCGCCGCCGTCACGCTGCGTTCATCCCGTCCGTTCGATCCGTTGGTTCCGTTCGGTCCGTGCGGGGTCTGGCCGTTCTCCACCGCGGCAACCCGGTACCCAGTCAAGTTCGCGCCATCCTCATCTCGAGCGCCGTCGTCAACCGTGCCACCAGGCTCGTCGACGACGATGTCGCTCGCACTTCGGTGGTTGGTCCGCTTGGCCTTCGCCATTCGCCGCCCCCTGATGACGTGTCTCCCCGGTGGCCGATCGTGCCATGCCTGTGGGGGGTGCGGCCAGAGCAAGTCACCTAGCGTCACCCAGGGCTGACCGAGCCTTGCGCTGCGCAACGATTCGACCCGCCCGGGTGCCGGAAACACACCCCGTCAGCACCGTTATCTCGACCTCGCTTCAACTCTCCCCGGCGCCTGACCGGCTAATCACACGCCTCGAATTCCACACGTTTCCTTAACATTCCGCAACTGCGTCACCGAGCGCCCGGATCCGCTCACTCTCGGCTGCCGGCGACCCGTCCTGCCGCGGCCTTGCCGTCTGCCTCGAAAGGATTGAGGCGGGCCGCGACGCGGGTGCACTGGAGGCTGGACGACCCCTTCAAGCATTCCTGAAGGAGCAGGTTCGTCTACAGGTCTTCCACTTCGTCTACAGGTCTTCCACCAGTGCTCGGATCTCGACCATGCCAACGGCCGCGACCGGATGCTTCGACGCGATCTCGATCGCCTCGTCCAGGTCCCGGCACTCGATCAGGTCGTACCCGCCCATCTGCTCCTTCGACTCCGCGAACGGCCCGTCGGTCGTCACCACCTTCCCCGCACGCCGGCCTACTCCGGTCGCCTCCTCAGGCGGCCGGAGCGCGGCGCCCTCCCGCCGCACGCCCCGCTCGGTCATCTCCCGCACCCACTCCCGGGTGGCCCGCACCATCTCCTCCGGCACCTCACCATCGAAGTTCACCTCGGGCCGGATCAACAGCATGTACTTCATCGATCTCCTCATCTCTGCTGAGCTTCGACGGGACGTCGGAACCGAACCGCGGCTTTCGACAAAGCTCGGTCAGGGAGCGTAGTGCTGGACCGCGCCCCCCTGGGAGAGGTCGACGAGGGTGTGCGCCAGTTCCCTCGCATCGCCGATGATCTCGTCCACGTCGACCTTGGTGAGCTTCCGGTCGCGGACAAACGACCTGGCCGTCGACGATGACCGTCACGACGTCTGAGGATCGGACCGAATAGACGAGCGCGGCCCTCGGGTCGTGCAGCGGCTGGCAGTGCGGGCCCGAGAGGTCGACCAGAGCGATGTCTGCGCGGCGACCCGGTTCGATCGCGCCGATGGTGTCGCCGAGTCCCGCCGCCGCGGCACCACCTCGCGTCGCCAGTCTCAGGGTGTCCGAGATCGTCATCCACTCCGCGTTCCGCTCGCAGTGCTTCTGCGTCAGTGCCACCAGGCGCAGGGACTCCCACACGTCGAGGGTGTTGTGGACCGCCGCGCCGTCCGTGCCGACGCCTACCTCGATCCCCACGGACCACAACTGCCTGATCGGAGTGGTCGAGCCCATCGCCAGCTTCAGGTAGACCTTGGGGCACGTGGCGACCGCAGTACGGTCGGCGAAGCGGCGCAAGATCGGCAGGTCGCTCTCGACGATCCCGCAGCCGTGAGCGATGAGCGCGCCGGCTTCCAGTACTCCGGTCCGCTCCAGCACCTCGATCGGCGTCACGCCCAGGCGGTCCTTCGAGGACTGCGTCTGGTCCCGGGTCTCGGCCGCGTGCAGGGTGGATCCGGAATCCCTCGGCGCGGGCGACTTCCGCAGTACGGCGCAGATCTTCGTCGGTCACCGTGTACGTCGCGTGCGGTCCGAGGCTGGCGGTCACCCGCGATTCATCCAGGGCACGAATCTCCCGAGCCGCCGCGAACGCCGCCTCCCGGCCTTCGTCACCCGTGGACGAGAAGTACGTCGGCGCGAGGTCGGCCCGGATCCCGGTCTCGATCGCGGCCCGGGCGATCTGGTCGGCGTGGAAGTAGTGATCCACGAAGGTCGTCACCCCGGCCAGCAACATCTCCGCACACGCCAACCGGGCACCGACCCGAACCCGATCGGCCGTCAGGTTCATCTCCATCGGCCAGATCTTGCGATTGAACCAGTCGTCGATTCCGACGTCCTCGGCCGCGCCCCGCATCATCACCATCGGACTGTGCGTATGCGAATTCACCAACCCTGGAACGGCAATCAGCCCGGCGCCCTCAACCACCTCAACCCCAACTGGGGCTTCCAGGCCCGTCGGCGTGACAGCGGTGATCACGCCATCCTCGACGTGAACGTCCCGCCGCTCCTCGACCCGGCACTCCCCCACCTCCGGCACCACCAACACCGAACAGCCCCGAACCACCAGTCGCGTCATACCTCCAACCCTCCCGCACTACCGGTGCACTGCTCTGCCACCAGGCGCTGCTCGTACGCCGCGGCGCAGCGACAGGCGGGGTCGTCGCTACAGAGGAGGGCACGGGGGTCGGCGAGGATCCGGGCGTGGGTTGCCGCCAGTACTGCGCGGATGGGGATGGCCCGGGCGCGGCAGGAGCCGATGAGGATCTCCCGCGTGTGTGGGAGCAGGTCCGGCTCGATGGCGTCGAAGCGGTGACTGGCTCCTGGGATGTTGGGGAGTTCCAGCCAACTGCCATCGACTTTCGCGTAGCGGTAGAACGTCGAGCGGCCGAGTTGCTGCTCAGCCAGGTGGATCGTCGTGTTCGCGGTGTGGGTGACGCCGAGGAGGAGGACCACGCCGTCGAGTTGGGCGAGCTTCTCGATCGGCCCGAGGGGCCAGTCCAGCCGCTGTGCGCCGACCACCTGCTCGGCTGCGGCGCCGGCAGCGACGTACGAGAACACGGGATGCGTACTGCGCTGGTGCGGCTGCGTCAGGCGGAGTGTCTCCGGGATGATTCCGAGTTCGCGATCCGCTGGTAGGTCCGGCGAGAACGGCTTCGCCCGGTCCAACTGTTCCTCGAACGCGGCCCAACTCGGGCTCGGCTCGTACGCGTTCATCGGTCGTCTCAGGCCGGGCGGAGGGTCGACGCCGCTCAGGTCCCAGGTCCCGGCAGGCACCATCACGGTGCCGCAGGCTTCAACGAGCGCGCGGCCTACGGCCTCGGCTCCTCCGTCCACGTGGCCGAACGACCTCAGCGACGAGTGCACGATCACCGCGCTCTGCCGCGTCAGGCCGAGTTGCTCGAGCCCGGCCACGATCCGGGCTTGCGTGACCACTTCGTTGGGCATCGTCTCGTCCATTTTCCATCTCCTGAGTCCCACCCTTCCCATCAGAAACAGTGCGGAATCCATGGGAACAGGTGTTCGAATCTCGGGTATATTGGCGGCATGGCAGCTGACCTTCAGGCCTCTTTGCTGGATGCGTTCGAGGATCCTGCGCTGGGCTCGCTGAGCGGGATTCAGCGGACGGAGCTGAGCCGGGGTGCGTGGATCGACGTGTTGCCGGGGTGGTTGACCGGGGCCGATCAGGTGTACGAGCGGCTGGCTGCCGACGTGCCGTGGCGGGAGGAGCGGCGGCAGATGTACGACCGGGTGGTCGACGTACCGCGTCTGCTCTGCTTCTACGGCGAGAACGAGGATCTTCCGCTGCCGATCCTCGACGAGGCCCGCGATTCGTTGAGTGAGTACTACGCCGACGAACTGGGCGAGCCGTTCCGGACCGCCGGGCTCTGCTTCTACCGCGACGGCCGAGACAGCGTCGCCTGGCACGGCGACAAGATCGGCCGCGGCAACCACGAGGACACGATGGTGGCGATCCTCTCCGTCGGCGAGCCGCGTGTGCTGGCTCTGCGCCCCCGGCCGGGCAGCAACACCGGCCCGGTGAGCTCGACCATCCGCCACCCACTCGGCCACGGCGACCTGATCGTCATGGGCGGCTCCTGCCAACGCACCTGGGAACACGCCATCCCCAAGGCCACCGGCCGCATCGGCCCCCGAATCAGCATCCAGTTCCGCCCCCGCGGCGTCCGTTGAGGAACTCCGGCGGGCGCCGCCCGGTTCGGCGGCAAGACGCTCGAGGCGTCCGGCTCGCGACCCCGCCGCGGCGTCGCGTGGATGGAGCGCGGATGAGCCGACCAAGCGTCTGCGGCGCGACGGCTACCTGAGCTCACCCTGCCGGTCGGCCCGGGCTGCATCACGGGCGCCAGCCCGGGGATGGGTCACGGGCGCCAGCCCGGGGGTGGGTCTTCGCCTACCCGTCCGTCGACGGCTTCTCGGAGTAGGTCGGCGTGACCGGTGTGCCGGCCGTACTCCTCGATCAGGTCGCAGAGCAACCGGCGGAGGCTGAGGTGGCGACCGTCGGACCTGGAGAGGTGGACGAGTTGGTCGAGCCCGCCGTCTGCCAGGGCCGCGTCGAGCCTCGCCCGGGACCGCTCGATGGTGCTGTCCCAGATCGCGTAGAGCTGTTCGGGTGTGTCGTCGGCTGCCGAGTTGAAGTCCCAGTCCGGATCGGTGTCCCAGGGTGCGGTGTCCCACGGCGCAACAGTCCCCGCACCGCTCAGCTTCAGGCCGAACATGTCGTCCTCCGCCCGCGCGAGGTGCTTGAGCAGACCTCCCAGCGTCAGCGACGAAGCGCCGATTCGGGTCTGCAGTCCCGCCGTGTCGAGTCCATCTGCCTTCCACCGGAAGGTCGCCCGCAGGCGCTCCAGCGCACCGACAAGATGCTCGACCTCGGTGCCGGCAAGTGGCGGTTCCTGGTGTTCAGTCGGGGTCATAGCGCCACGGTAGACCTCAACCCGGACGTCTTCCGTCCGAGTTGCATGCTCTGTAAAGCGCTGGATGGAGGATGCTGTGAGTGACTACGTGATAAAGCTGCTCAGTGCGACTACCTGGGACGCCTTCGCGCAACTCGCGGAGAGACACAACGGCGTCTGGAACGGCTGCTGGTGCACCTGGGTTCCACCCGGCCTGATCGGGCAGGCCGGCGATGGGCTCGTCGAGGCCTATCCCCAAGACACACAGGGCAAGAAGACCTCGGCGTCCTTCCTGTACAAAGGCACGCGCAAGCCTTTCGAGGACGCCGGCTTCAGCTACGACCGCCCGAAGGGCAAGAACCACTGCGTGATGAGCCGCCCGGTCTCGCCCAGTTAAGACGGCGCCTTCCAAGGCCGTGCTCAGCCAAGGTGCCTGAGATTTGTCTGTGGACAAGGGATTTGTCTGTGGACAACGCGGATCCGGCCGCGAAACGACGGCACTTTACAGGTATGACCTTCACCGACCTGCCCCGGAACTGGACCGATCTGCCGCTCACCGACCCGACCCTGGCCGCCGACGTGGTCGACCTCTACGTCACCGAAGGAGATCGCCGCTCAGGCGTCTTCTCGGCGATCCTCTGCGACCGCGAAGCCCGCTTCATCGCCAGCATCCACCTGGACCTCCCCGACTACGCCGACAGCCCACCCACCGACACCTGCGAGGAAGTCCTCGACCCCGTCATCCCAGCCCTCCAACTTCGACCCGACGGCGCCCTGCTGCTGGCGATCGGCCGCCCAGGTCCAGCCACGGCTCTGCCGATCGACCTCGAGTGGTCCCAGGCAGCGGCCCATCTCTGCCGCCTCGCCGACATCCGTCTACTCGGCTTCTACGTCGCTGTTCCAGGTCACGTCTACCTCACCCAACTGACAGCACCAGCGAGAGAATTGGCCCATGCAACTAGCACTGAAGTGGATCTGACTCCTGGGCCGATGGGCTTCTAGGCTCGAAGCATCCAGCGGCGAGGGAGATCCGAGATGACCACCAACGCAGCACGGGACGAGGACCACGGAGTACGTGATGCAGCGGGCGCGGTCAGCGAGCGGAAGAGCGCCGCGTTTCTGCCGCCGGCGGGAGCGCCGCGGAATCTGGCCTTCGCGCAACTGGCGAACTCGGTCGGCGACGGCGCCTTCATCGTCACGTCCGCGCTGTTCTTCACCCGGGTCGTCGGGCTGTCCACGGCGCAGGTCGGACTCGGCCTCACGATTGCCTGGCTGATCGGCTTTCTGGCCGGTGTGCCGCTGGGCAACTTGGCTGATCGGAAGGGACCGCGCGGAGTCGCCATCCTGCTGGCCATCTCCACCTCAGCCGCGGTGACGTCGTTCCTCTTCGTGCGAAGCTTCCCGCTCTTCCTGATCGCGGCCGTTGTCTACGCGACCAGCCAGACCGGTCTCACCGCCGCACGGCAAGCCCTCCTCGCCGGCTTGGTCCAGCCAGCCGAGCGCACGCGCATCAGGGCCTTCCTTCAGTCGACCGTGAACGCGGGACTGGCTGTAGGCGCCGCGCTCGGAGGTGTCGCCCTGCGGTTCGACACGACCCCGGCGTATCTGGCGGTGTTCGCTGTCGACGCGGCCAGCTTTCTTGTTGCGGCCGGACTGATCCGCCGGGTCTCCGCCGTCCCAGCAGTCACCCTCCGCGTCGCGGGCGAACCCCGCCTGGCTGTCCTGCGCGATCGCCCGTACGCCCTGCTGACCTTCCTGAACTCGATCATGCTGATGTTCATGCCGCTGCTCAGCCTGGTGGCGCCACTGTGGATCGTGGAGCGCACCAACGCGCCGGGCTGGGTCGTGGCCGCGCTGCTGATCATCAACACCATCGGCGTCACCTTCTTCCAGGTGCGCATCGCCCGCAGCGTCACCGACCTGCGTACTGCGACCCGCTCGGTCCGTTTCGCCGGCATCGCGATGCTCGTGGCGTGCGGGGTGTTCGCTCTCTCCGCGATCGGAATGGCCCCCACGGCAGCCGCCGGAGTACTGGTTGTTGCTGCCGCGCTCCTGACCCTCGGCGAGATGAAATTGGCTTCTGGGGCTTGGGAAATCAGCTTCGGGCTAGCTCCCGCGGACAAGCAGGGTCAGTACCAGGGCTTCTTCGGAACGGGCCCGGCGGTGGCCCGCATGCTCGGCCCGGCGTTGCTCACCACCCTCGTACTCGGCTGGGGTCCTGTCGGCTGGATGGTGGTCGGTGCACTGTTCCTAGGGACCAGTTGTGTGACTGGTCCCGCCGTACGATGGGCAGCACGGACACGGCCCGCCAGCCAGGTGGTCGAGCCGTCACTGGCAGAGGAGTGCGCCGCCTGATGGAAATCCCAGGAATGGTCGAGATCACCTCGTACGACGAACTGCGCGACGTGGTCCCACCGCCCTTGCAGCACGCCAAGGACAAGACCCGCAAGGAGCTCCATGACATCGACAAGAAGTGGCTCGCGGCGTCCCCGTTCTGCCTGATCGCCACCTCTGACGCCGACGGCAACTGTGACGTCTCCCCCAAGGGCGACCCGGCCGGCTTCACCATGGTCCTGGACGACAGCACCATCGCCATCCCCGAGCGGGCCGGCAACAGGCGGATCGACGGTTTCACCAACATCCTCGGCAACCCGCACGTCGGCCTGATCTACCTGCTCCCCGGCCGCGGCGAGACCCTGCGCATCAACGGCCGGGCCAGGATCGTCCGGGACGCGCCGTTCTTCGACGACATGATCGTCAAGGGCAACCGCCCGCAACTGGCTCTCCTGGTCGAGATCGAGGAGATCTTCCACCACTGCTCGAAGGCCTTCCTGCGCTCCAAGCTGTGGAAGTCCGAGACCTGGAACCCGGACGCCATTCCGACCCGAGCCAAGATCGCGAAGGCCCTGGACCGCCCGAACGACGACCTGGCCGAGCTCGAGCGGTACTACGGCCCCCAGTACGAAGAGGGCATCTACAAGCTCACGTACTAGTACTGCGGACGGAGCAGTCCGAAGTACGACGTGGCGACGATGACACCGGGTGGCACGGACCTCTACGGTGCCAGGGTGAGCACTTCTGCGCCGACAACCTTGGACCGCGTCAAGCGGATCGCTCTGCCTGCCGTGCTCTCGATCGTCGTGCTGTTCGGGTCGATCGGGGCGTCCAGGGGCCAGGCGGAGAGGCGTCCGGCGGACTGGTTGATGGTCGTGCTGATCCTGATCGGCACCACCTCGCTGTACTGGCTCCGGGTCCGCCCGGTCCCGGTGCTGTGGGCAACAGTCGTGTCCACGCTGATCTTCATGCTCCGGGAGTATCCGTACGGTCCGATCGTCCTCAGCTTCGTGATCGCCGTTTTCACCGTGATCCGGACCGGCCACCGGATCGCCGGCTGGGCAGGCCTGGTCGCCCTGTACGTCGGGCACGTGCTCGGCCGGCTCGTGCTCGGTATCAACGAGCAAGGCGTGTACCAGGTGCTTCTGGTCGGCACCTGCTTCGTCGTGCTCGGGTTCGTCGCGGAGCTGTTCCGCGGCCATCGAGAGCGGGTGATGGCGGCCAACAAGACCAGACGCGAGGCCGAGCTGCGCCGGGCCGGCGAGGAGCGGCTCCGGATCGCGCAGGAGCTTCACGACGTGGTTGCGCACCACATCTCCCTGATCAACGTGCAGGCGTCCACGGCGCTGCACCTGGTCGACAGACAACCCGAGCAGGCCGGGCCCGCACTTGCGGCGATCAAGGACGCCAGTAAAGAAGCCCTGGTCGAGCTCCGGTCGATCGTAGGCGTGCTGCGCCAGTCAGACGAGTCGGCTCCACGACAGCCGTTTGTCGGGCTGGACCACCTGGAGCAGTTGATCAGCCGCACCTCGATGGCCGGGCTGGAGGTGCACTCGATCGTCCACGGCCAGCCGCGGCCCCTGCCCACGGGTCTGGACCGCGCGGCCTTCCGGATCATCCAGGAGTCGCTCACCAACATCGTCCGGCACGCCAAGGCGACCGCAGCCACCGTGCGCATCCAGTACGGCGAAGACGAGCTCGTGGTGCAGGTGGACGACGACGGCGGCTCGCTGACGGGTCCACCGACGGAAGGAAACGGCATCATCGGCATGCGCGAACGAGCCACCGCCCTCGGCGGCACCCTCACAACCACCCGCACGCCCAGTGGCAGCCTCCGAATAATCGCCCATCTACCTCTAGAACCAGTCCGCGAGCCGCTGTAGGTCAGGACGACGGCAGGCGGACGCGGGCTCGGGCTCGAGGAGAAGCGCCGAGCGCCGAGTGCCCGCTGTGCGTGATCAGGCGGACGCGGGCTCGTGAGGAGGCGCCGAGCCCGCTGTGCCTGCTCAGGCGGACGTGGAAGCGCCGAGCCCGCTGTGCGTGGTCAGGCGGATGTGGAGGCGCCGAGCCCGCTGTGCGTGCTCAGGAGGACGGTAGGCGTACGTGACTTGGGTTGAGGTCGGCGACCTTGGGGACTCCTAGGAGCGCCATGGTTCGGCGGACCTCGGTGGTGAGGATCTCGGCTGCTCGGGCGACGCCGCGTTCGCCGCCGGCCATCAGGCCGTACAAGTAGGCGCGACCGACCAAGCACGCGTCAGCACCCAGAGCCAGTGCAGCGACGATGTCGGCGCCGCTCATGATGCCTGTGTCCAGGTAGATCTCGGCGTCGGTGCCGACCGCCTTGCGGACGTCAGGCAGGATTCGCAGCGGTGTGGGAGCCCGGTCGAGCTGGCGTCCACCGTGGTTCGACAGCACGATCGCGTCGGCACCAGCGTCGACCACCCGGCGGGCATCCTCGACCGTCTGGATGCCCTTGACGATCAGCGGACCGTCCCAGATCGAGCGCAACCAGGTCAGGTCGTCGACGGTCATCGTCGGGTCGAACAACTGGTTCAGCAGGTCAGCGACGGTCCCATCCCAGCTCGACAACGACGCGAACGTCAGCGGCCGGGTGGTGAGCAGGTTCGCCCACCACGCGGGATGCATCGACGCGTCGAGCACCGTCTTGGCCGTCAGCGACGGCGGAATCGTGAACCCGTTCCGTACGTCGCGCAACCGCGCCCCGGCGACCGGGACATCCACGGTAAGCATCAGCGCCTCGTACCCCGCGGCGGCTGACCGCTTCACCAGGTCCTCGCCCGCGTCCCGGTCCTTCCACACATACAGCTGGAACCACTTGCGTGCCTCGGGTCCGGCCGCGGCGACATCCTCGATCGAGGTGGTCCCCATCGTGGACAGCGCGTACGGGATGCCGAGGTCCTGGGCGACCTTGACGACGGCGCTCTCGCCCTCGTGGTTCATCATCCGGGTGAACCCGGTCGGCGCGAACGCGAACGGCAACTCCGAGCGTCGGCCGAGGATGTCGGTGCCGAGGTCGATCTGCGAGACGTCGCGCAGGATCGAGGGCTGCAGTTCCATCTCGGCGAACAACTGGCGAGCCCGGGACAGGCTGATCTCCGACTCCGCGGCGCCGTCGGTGTAGTCGAACACCGACCGCGGCGTCCGGCGCTTGGCGATGGTGCGCAGGTCGGCGATCGTCAGCGCCTTGGCCAGGCGGCGGTCGGTCGCGTTCAGGGTGACCGGCTTCGGCCGCAGCAGCGGCTTGAGCTCGGACCAGCGGGGCAGCTGACGATCAGTCATCGGGACTCTCTCGGTCACTCGTCGGACGGCCGTCGACGGCGCCGCGAACGACGCGCCGAGCCGTGTGGTCGGACCACAGCATATCCTGTGGTCCGACCACACAGCTAGGGTTCCGTTAGCGAAGTAGCTTGAGCGCTGGAGGTGCGTGCCTGGGCGCCTCCAGCGCTCAGGCTACTTCGCTTACGGAACACTAAACTCAGCCGTGACGAACTGCGAGGCGCCGTGAAGAACTACGAGTTGGTGCTGAACCGGGTCGAGGCCGATCTGGCGGCCGGCCGGTTGCGGTTGGGCGAGCGGCTGCCCGGTGAGCGCTCTCTGGCGGAGCAACTCGGCATCAGCCGCCCGTCGGTCCGCGAGGCCGTCCGAGTACTGGAGGCGATGGGAGTCGTCCGTACTGCGACCGGCTCGGGCCCGGAAGCAGGCGCGGTAATCGTCGCCGAACCGGCCTCTCCCCTGACCGCGCTGCTCCGGCTACACCTCGCCACGAACCACCTCCCGATGGGCGACATAGTCCAGACCCGAGTCCTGCTCGAGTCCTGGACCGCCCGCCAAGCAGCCGAAAGACAAGCCGGCGTTGGCGCGGACGGTCGCGAGACGGCGGGGGCTGTAGCCGCGCCAGGACTGTCCGATGAGTTGTCAGTGGCTGAGGGGTTGCTGGATCGGATGGACGATCCGGGGCTTACTCCGGAGGCGTTTCATCTGCTGGATGCGGAGTTCCATGTGGCGCTGTCGGCGTTGGCGGGGAACGTGTTGATCGCTGCGGTGATGTCGTCGCTGCGGACGGCGATCCATGGGTATGTGCTCGCCGCGGTGCCGAACCTGGCCGACTGGGACGCGACCGCGGTCGGCCTCCGGTCTGAGCATCGGTCGATCGTCGCCGCGATCCGCGCCGGCCAAGCCGACCAGGCGGCTACCCTCATCACCGACCACATCGAGGGTTTCTACGAGGCAGCCCGCCTCTCCCGCTGACCGGAACGCCGCCAGCCCCCTCTCCGATTGCCCGACGCCGCCAGTCCCTCTCCGACTGCCCGACGCCGCCAGTCCCCTCTCCGGCTGCCCGACGCCGCCGCTCCACCTCCCCGAGGCAACGGAATCCCCTCGGCCGGCGCCGATCTCCAGGACCGTCCCGTGAGCCCGCCGATCAGGTCGCATTTCGTCACGCCGTACCCCGCCCACGTCGTTGTCGCCGTCGAAATCGCCGTCATCACGGGATGCAGCGGTCGTCGGCGGACAGTGCGGTACGGCGAAGCCCGAGGATGACGGTGGCGCCGACCAGCAGGTGCAGCGACGCGAGCCCGAGCTTGGAGCCGGCGCCGATGCCGCTGGTGAGTGGGCTGACGGCGGACATGATGCAGGCGATCACCGCGACAACCGTCCAGACCTTGCGAGCGTTGATCGTCTTGTGTTCGAGCAGCGCGAGCAGACCCCACCCCGCGAACGACATCACCGCGGAAGCGAAGAACACCGACACTCCCCCTACCTCGATCGTCGCCGGCCCCTGCTTGGCCTGCAGGTCGATTCCTGCCGCGTAAGCCAGCAACGCCCAGCCGGCCAGTCCGGCGACCACCGTCGCACCGACTACCGCCAGCCTGCTCCGCCCGGCGATCCGGGTGGGCTTCTTCTCCATCGTGATCGTCATCTGACGAACCCCTCTCCTACGAGTTGATGAAGACCCAGACTCCGGGAGAGCCCGCTCTGACGGCATCGGCCGCGCGGCTGGAACGGCCGGACCGTTAGTCGATACGCCTTCGACTTTGGTCGGTGGCGGTGGGCTGCGACACGCACCTAGGGTCGAGGCGTGGGTGACTCCTGTGAGCAATCCTTGAAGCGACGCCGCCGAGCCGATGTGCTGGCGGTGGCCGCCATCGGAACGCTGTCCGCGCTCACGATCGTCGGCCGGCAGACCGGTCACTTCAACCTCAGCCGGCTGATCCTTGACGTGACCGTCGGACTCGTTGCCTGCGGCCTCATTCTCGTCCTGGGCCGCCGACCCGTGCAGGGCGCTCTCGCTCTGGCTGTCCTGGCCGCGATCTCACCCGCCGCCACCCCGCCGTCGACGGTCGGCACCCTGACCGTCGCTCAGCGGCGTCCACTCAAACTGGCGATTCTCGTCGCACTCGCCGGGATCGCCGGCCACCTGGTCCAGTGGATCTGGCGACCGACACAAGGCCTGAGCCTGCTCTGGTACGTGATCCTCGACGTGGCGGTCCACGCCGCTCTGCTCAGTTGGGGGCAGTGGACCCAAGCCCGGCGGGCTCTGCTCGATTCGCTTCGCGAACGCGCTCTCCGGGCCGAGACCGAGCAAGGCCGCCGGGTAGCCGAGGCGCGCGCCCTCGAGCGGACGAAGATGGCCCGCGAGATGCACGACGTACTGGCGCATCGCCTCTCGCTGCTCGCCACGTACGCCGGCGCGCTCGAGTACCGCCCGGACTCCGCGCCGGAGAAGCTGTCCCAGGCCGCGGGCGTGATCCGCACCGGCGTTCACCAGGCACTCGACGAACTCCGCGAGGTCATCAGCGTGCTCCGCGACTCCGAGATCGACGAACTCCCCGGTGGCCGCCCGCAGCCGACCTTCGCCGATCTCCGCGGCCTGGTCGAGGAGTCCCGCGAGGCCGGCACCCAAATCACCTACGACGAAGCCGTCACCGCCCCGGAGTCGTTGCCACCAGCAACGGGGCGTACGGCGTACCGGGTGGTGCAGGAGGGTCTGACGAATGCGCGCAAGCACGCCGCGGGTCGTCCCGTATCAGTGCGGGTCGACGGACGGCCTGGCGGGAGCCTGGAGATCGTGCTCACCAACCCCGGCGGAAACGGCGTCCCACTGACACCGGGAAACGGAACCGGGCTCGTCGGGCTGACCGAGCGGGTGCAACTGGCAGGCGGCACGCTGAACCACGGCCGGACCAGGGGTGAGTTCCGGCTGCACGCCTCGCTACCGTGGCCGGCATGAACGACATCATCCGCGTCCTGGTGGTCGACGACGACGCGCTCGTCCGGGCCAGCCTGGAGATGATGCTCGACGGCGCGAACGGCATCTCGGTGGTCGCGCAGGCCGCCGACGGCGACGAGGTACCGGCGGCGATCGACGCGCACTTCCCCGACCTCGTGCTGATGGATCTGCGGATGCCGCGGGTGGACGGAATCGTCGCGACCCGGCGGCTGCGGGCCCGGAACAACCCGCCGGAGGTTGTCGTCCTGACCACCTTCGACACCGACGAGAACGTGCTGCACGCACTGCGGGCGGGGGCGAGCGGGTTCCTGCTGAAGGACACGCCGCCCGCCGAGATCGTCGACGCCGTACGCCGGGTGGCGGCGGGTGATCCGATCCTGTCACCCGCGATCACCCGGCGGCTGATGGACCGCGCGGCGACGCAGGCGGATTCTCATACCGAGGCCCAGGAAGCGCTCTCTCGGCTCTCACCCCGCGAGTACGACGTGATGCTCGCCGTCGCGCAGGGCAAGGCGAACGCGCAGATCGCCACCGACCTCCACATGAGCGTGGCCACGGTCAAGGCGCACATCTCGCACATCCTGACCAAGCTCGAACTCGGCAACCGCACCCAGATCGCGTTGCTCGCTCACGACGCCGGCTTGGCCTGACCGCTCGATGCTCTAGCGTGGGCCTCAGTGTCAGGGTGACGTTGCCGCTCGCGCGGTGGTTGGATCCTGAGCACCTGGAGCCTGGCTCGTAGCGTGGGTGCCGCCGTGAGGCTGGCAAGTCATGGTTTGCCGGCTCCGGGTGTGAAGGACCGGCCGGCGTGACTTGATAGGAGCGTGGCATCGCC